>JBARAD010000274.1:0-3728 GCA_049791675.1 Chryseosolibacter sp. | reverse complement strand
GCTCAATTCGGAGAAGATTTTTAATTTCTGACGATTAAGAAGCGTGCCGCTTTCCTGAGAGCTTTGATTCGAGGAAGGGTGCCAGGGCTAAAGCCCACACATTTTTAGCTTTTGCCATAATTGAATGAGTGACTGATGTTGAAAGGGCTTTAGCCCACTGTACACTTTGAAAAAGCTGTGTACAAATAAAATGTCTTAATGAGCACACATTCTTCAATTGCCACTAGCTTCAGCTAGTGGATAAGGTCTTGTCAGCTACAAACGGGCTTTAGCCCTGAGCGAGTGCCCACTCCGGAGGGAGTGAAAATTGGGAAAGGCTTTAGCCTAAATGATCGTCCTTCAGTTGCTGCGATCCGTCGGCGAATCTGCGCTACTCCGTTACTTCACCTCACCCTTCTACGCGCGCATCTTAATTTCTACTCTTTCACAGCGGGGTTGGGGTGAGGTGAATGCAGGGTTTCTGAAACTTCGGTTCTATTCCTTTTCCAGTCGTTGGACCAGGGCGACATATTCCTGCATGGCCTGTTCTTTGGATTTGCCTTTTGTGTCGGCCCATGCGTCATATTTGGCGATGGCTTTGAAATCAAATCCGCCCGGGCGCTCACCGGTAACATCGCCTTCCGTGGCTTGTTTGTACAAAGCGTATAGTTGAAGCAGATCTTCATTGGAAGGGCGCGACGATAATTCACGCGAACGGGTGACGGCGGTGGTGAATTGGTTGTGAAGGTCCATGGGGTTGTTGGTTGTTAGTTGTTGGTTATCGGTCATAGCTGAGGGCGCTCGGACCATTTTACCATTTTACCTATTTACCTATTTACCTTTTTACCTTTTTACTGGCACGCTTCGGGCAATGAAATAAATCACGCATTAGCGGCACGCCCTCACTCACGATCCCGCTCCACGCGCTCCGCCCTCGCTCAGCGCTTCTCCATCGGTACGTACGCCCTCAGCTTCTCGCCGGTGTACACCTGACGCGGGCGGCCGATCGGTTCTTTGTTGTCACGGAGTTCTTTCCATTGTGCGATCCATCCCGGGAGACGCCCAATGGCGAACATGACGGTAAACATATCGACCGGAATGCCGAGCGCACGGTAGATGATGCCGGAGTAGAAGTCGACGTTAGGGTATAGTTTGCGCTCAACGAAGTAAGGATCCTTCAAGGCAGCCTCTTCAAGTTTCAAGGCGATCTCCAGGACAGGGTCGTTGATGCCGAGTTTTTTCAACACGTCGTCAGCAGCCTTTTTGATGATCTTGGCGCGGGGGTCAAAGTTCTTGTATACGCGGTGTCCGAATCCCATGAGGCGGAAGCCACTGTTCTTATCTTTTGCTTTGTTGATCCATTTCTCAGTATCGCCGCCATCCTTTTTGATGTTCTCCAGCATCACGATCACCTCCTGGTTGGCGCCGCCATGCAGCGGGCCCCACAGCGCGTTGATCCCTGCGGAGATCGACGAATAAATGCTGGACTTGGACGAGCCCACGATGCGCACCGTCGAGGTGGAGCAGTTCTGTTCGTGGTCAGCGTGGAGGATGAACAGCTTGTCCAACGCATCGGCTACCACCGGATCAACTTCGTATTCCTCTGCCGGCAGGCTGAACATCATTTTCAGGAAGCGCGAGGTGTACGTCAATTTGTTGTCGGGATAGTTCACGGGATGGCCGACCGCATTCTTATAGGCCCAGGCAGCAAATGTCGGCATCTTGGCCAGCGCGCGGATCATGCTGAGGTTGATATGTTCCTCTGAACGGTTGGGATCGAGTGACTCGGGATAGAATGCCGTCTGCGAGCAGAACAGGGAGGCAACTACACCCATGGGATGAGCGGTTGACGGAAAGCCGTCCAGTATCTTTTTGGTGTCTTCGTGAACGAGGGTGTGGGTCTTGATCTCATGCCGGAAGTTCTCAAGCTCCTTCTGTGTGGGCAGTTGACCGTAGATCAGCAGGTATGCGACCTCAATAAAATTGGATTTTTCGGCCAGGTCTTCGATGGAATATCCGCGGTAGCGAAGGATCCCGTTGTCGCCATCCAGGAAGGTAATGGCGCTTTTGGTGGATCCCGTGTTCTTATATCCCAGGTCCAGGGTGATGACCTTGGCTTTGGAGAGGTCACTGATATCCAGCGCCATTTCTCCTTCAGAGCCCACGATCACCGGCAGGGTATAGGACTTTCCATCAATAATCAATTCTGCTGTTTTCGACATGTCATTTGTTGTTTATACAATCTATGTTTAAACCTGGCCTTCCGCCATCCCGCTGCGGTAAAGCGCTGATTTTTCGCTGTCAAAACTAAGGTCTTAGCGCCAATTGCCAAAAGTTATGGTCAGATTTTAAATATACGGCGGATTGGGGAATCTTAAGGAACAAATTTACCCTGTCCCGATGGCTGTCGGGACTTTAATCCAAAAAATCCAAATCCCCGGGGGGATCTGGATCTTTGAAGGTTGTTGCAACGATGCGTGGCATGGCTTCCGGCATGATCGGGACGTTGCCAGTCGCCAAATGCCGACTGCCAATCACTTAGTTATTTCCCAGGATGAGCGGCATGCCTTCATCGCCGGAACCGATCACGATGACTTTTGTGTTGGGCGATTTCGACAGTTCCAGGGTGGCTTCTATGCCCCTCATCTTTAACAGGTTGTTGGTCAAACTGTTGTTGATGATGTTGTTTGCGCGGGATTCACCTTCCGCGGCAATGCGTTTACGTTCCGCCTCACTGCGTTCCTTGTCGAGCCTGAACTGGTAGGCGAGGGCTTCCTGTTGTTGTTGTAATTTGTTTTCAATCGCGGTGCGGATCTGGTCGGGAAGTGTAATGGAACGGATGAGCAATGCCACCATCGTCACGTTGTTTTCATGGAGGATGGCTTCCGCCTCTTCCTTGATCGTGGCTTCCACTTCCGCGCGCTTGGTCGAGTAGATCTCTTCGGCGGTGAAGCGTCCCATCACCTGTCTCACGGTGGAGCGCACCTCAGGGACGACGAGCACATCCACGTAGTCCATGTTGAACTTCTCATAGATGTATCCGATCTTATCGGAGATGGGCTTGAAGCGGACGGTAACGTCAACGTGTATGGACAACCCGCTCTTGTCGAGCACATCCATGTTCTCACCCTGGGAGGTTTCCTGGACATTGTACACAAAAACCTCATTCCAGGGGGCCTTCACGTGCACGCCGGGATAGATGACGTCGTCCTTTTCGAGGCCGGCGCCGAACTTATAAAAGACTACTGCGCGTTGCGTGGCGTTTACGGTGTAAAAGATACTGGACGATAAGCCCATCAATACAAACAGGGCGATCACGCCCAGAATGATCAATGGCAACATTCTTCGGTTGTTCATGGGGATTTATTTGTTAGTGGTTATTAACTGGGGAAGTGGAAATACACTCCCGGTTAAAATTACGACAAAATTGTCAGTGTTTATTGGGGTGGTAGCCGATACCTGGCTGTTTTTGGAGGCGTCTTCTTTCAAAAAGCAGGGGGTGGGGCTGAAGCCCCGGGCAAGGGAGGGCTTTTCCATCGAGACGATGGTGGCTTTGGTCACCGTTGGTGCTAGAACGCTGGTTCTTCACCTGCATTCACCTCACCCCAACCCTCTCCTGAAGGAGAGGGCTTTTCCATCGAAGCGATGGTGGCATCGATCACCGTTAGTGCCAAAACTCGGAAACCGGGCAACTGGTCACTGGCAACTGGTCACTGGTAACTGGTCCCGCCTTCGCACCAATCCTCATG
>JBARAD010000273.1:0-15351 GCA_049791675.1 Chryseosolibacter sp. | reverse complement strand
GAGCGTGTTCCATTCATCGCAAGGTGTGCAGGATGGTGTGTTAGTGAGTAGTGAGTGGTCAATGGTGAGTGGGCTCGTGCGTCAACATGAGTTTGCATTTCATAGCTGCGCGCACCGGAGCGAGGCTGCGCACGTCAATCGTGAGTCGTCAATCGTCAATCGTGAATGGGTGACTGCGTTTGAACGTGTTCCATCATCGCGCGATGTGCAGGATGGTGTGTTAGTGAGTAGTGAGTGGTCAATGGTGAGTGGGCTCGTGCGTCAATATGAGTTTGCTTTTCATAGCTGCGCTTGCTCCTGCATGGATGAATGGCGTTTTCTAATTAAATCTTAAATCTTAAATCTTAAATCTTAATATCTAATTCCCGATGCACAATCCAATAACCAACAACCAAATCAGAACAGCTTGATTATATCGTTCGCAAAAATGAAGACCATCAGTCCCAACAGGAAAACCATCCCAACTTTTTGCGCTGTTTCCAGGAATTTGTCGGAAGGTTTACGTCTTGAGACGATCTCATAAGTAAGGAACATCACGTGTCCGCCGTCGAGCGCTGGTATCGGAAGAAGATTCATAAAGGCCAGCACAAGCGAGAGTACACCCGTAAGCGACCAGAACTTTTCCCAATCCCACTCCACACCAAAAGCCTGCATGATGCCAATGGGCCCTGACAGTGATTCCTTCGGCGAAAGTGTTCCCGAGATAATTTTTCCAAAAGCTTTTACCTGGACTGCCAGCGTCGTGAAGGCCCTGTCCACCCCGAGCGGGATGGATTCAAGAAATCCGTATGTTATTTTATGCTCCGCTTTTTCATAATACTCAGGTGAAGCGTCCGCGAGAATTCCCAATGTCGTCTGCCCTTTGAAATATTCCTTCATCGTGAGTACCTCGCCCCCTCTTTTTACCTGCAGGGCGAGCGTGTCATGCTGACTGCTCTTCAGCATTTTTGAGAACTCGTCATGGTAGTTAAGCGTGACGCCATTCATGGAGAGAATCCTGTCGCCTTCCTGGAGGCCCATTTTATCCGCTACAGAACCTTTCTGCGTAGACGCAATCACGGGAGGAAAACGATAAAAGATAAAATTAGCGGCTGTCTCTTTTTTATTGAATTTCTGAATGAAGTCCGCAGGGATCGGAATATCGATCAGACTGCCATCGCGATCAACAGTATAGTATGCGTTGCTCGCGAGCAAAGTCTGGGGGCGGATAAGGTCTTCGAGGTATTCATATTCCTGCCCGTTGATTTTGACGATCTTGTCACCGGTTTTCAAGCCGATGCTTTCACCGACAGGACCGACCTGGAAGCCGCCGTTTTCATTGATCGCATCTTTCAACAGATAAGTATCTCCAAAAGCATAGGTGATGCCGATAAAGATGAGGATCCCCACCACCAGGTTCACAAAAATGCCGCCCAGCATTACGATCAAACGCTGCCACGCCGGTTTGGAGCGGAACTCCCAGGGTTGAGGAGGCTGTTTCATCGCCTCGGCATCGAGGGATTCATCGATCATACCCGAAATTTTCACGTATCCGCCAAGGGGAATCGCGCTGATGGCATATTCGGTCTCCCCTTTCTTGAAAGACCAGATCTTGGGAGGAAAGCCGATCGAAAATTGCTCCACCCGCATTCCAAAATATTTTGCTGCTATCAGGTGCCCGAACTCGTGTACTGCCACCAAAAAAGAAAGACTCAACAAGAGTTGAGCGAGCATGATCATCCAATCCATCGTATATTATTAATCTTATTTAATCATTTCAAAAGCTCTCAAACGCGTTTCCCGGTCCGTTTCGACGTAATCTTCGTAAGAGGGATTTTTTATATAAGCCATTTTATCCAAGCATTGTTCCACAATAGCCGACATTTCTAAAAAACCCACGCGGTCCTTCAAAAACTCTGCCACTGCGATCTCATTCGCCGCATTCAACACGCACGGCATATTGCCCCCCTGCCGGAGCGCTTCGAAGGAAAGCGCAAGATTACGAAAAGTTTCCGTATCGGGCTTCTCAAAGTTCAGGGCGGGGTAATTTCTGAAATCAAATCGCGGAAAATCAGATTTTAACCTTTCGGGATAGGAAAGGGCGAATTGAATGGGTAAACGCATATCCGGGAGTCCGAGTTGCGCCTTGATAGAGCCATCTTCAAACTGAACGAGGGAATGAATGATCGACTGGGGATGGACAACCACCTCGATCTGCTCCGCGCGCAATCCGAACAGCCACCGGGCTTCGATCACCTCAAGTCCCTTGTTCATCAGGGTGGCCGAATCGATGGTTATTTTGGCCCCCATGCTCCAGTTGGGATGGCGCAGGGCCTCTTCTTTCTTCACCTTCTCCAGTTCGCCCTGTTTTCTTCCGCGAAAGGGCCCGCCAGACGCCGTCAGGATGATCTTTTCAATTTTATTATGAAACTCACCCACGAGGCATTGAAAAATAGCGGAATGTTCGGAATCAACGGGATAAATGTTTACGCCCTTTTCGCTCGCCAGGCGGGTGATAAGCTCACCGGCCACGACCAGGGTCTCCTTGTTTGCCAGGGCAATGGTCTTACCTGCTTCAATCGCTTTGATGGTCGGTCTTAGTCCCGAATATCCCACGAGGGCAGTCAAGACAAGATCGATGGTATCCATTTGTACCACCGAAGCGAGGGCATTTTCTCCCGCGTAAACTTTAATGTCCTCACCGTCGAGGCCTCTTTTCAGTTCTTCATAATGCTGGTTATTGCTGATGACGACGGCGTTCGGTTTGAATTTGCGCGCCTGCTCAATGAGCAGCGGCGTATTGTTTTGGGCGGTGAGTACCTCGACTTCAAAAACATCGCTATGTTGATGGATGACTTCCAGCGCCTGCCGGCCGATAGACCCTGTAGAACCGAGGATTGCAATATGTTTTTTTTTGCTCAACGTCTTTCGTATTGTTTACCGATCGTGTTATACCCGGCGTTGTTTTACCGAGGTAAAATATTAGTCATCACTTTCATGCTGTTCAATGTCTGACGTCATTCAGTAATTTCCGCAGAATGGACTGCGCTGCCTGGGTGATAACACTTCCCGGGCCAAAGATAAGCGACGTTCCCGCTTTGTAAAGGAAATCGAAATCCTGCTCAGGAATTACCCCGCCGGCGACCACCAAAATATCGGGCCTTCCGATTTTTTCGAGGGCTTTGATCAGCTCAGGAATCAACGTCTTATGGCCACCGGCAAGGCTCGAAGCCCCGACGACATGCACGTCGTTTTCCGCCGCCTGCATAGCCACTTCCTCCGGAGTCTGGAAAAGCGGGCCGATATCGACATCAAATCCCAGATCTGCAAAGCTGGTGGCAATCACTTTTGAACCGCGGTCGTGACCGTCCTGACCCATTTTTGCCACGAGAATCCGCGGCCGCCTGCCCTCCTGCCGGGCAAACTGGTCAGACAATCGTCTAACGGCTGAAAAGTCATCGGCGTTTTTCATTTCTGCCTGGTATATTCCTGAAATAGATCGAATGGTAGCCTGGTATCGTCCGAAAACTTTTTCCATAGCATCCGATATCTCTCCCAAAGTAGCGCGCTTACGGGCACAGTCAATTGCCGCTTCCAGCAAATTCTCCGACGATGCCGCTGCCCGGGTTAAGGCCTCCAAGGCTGCTGAGACATCGGCATCATTTCGCACCCGCCTGATGTGCTGCAGCCGCTGGATCTGCTCCTCCCGCACAGCGGAATTATCCACTTCCCTGATTTCAAAGTCGGGCGTTTCATCCACGCGGTATTTATTCACGCCGACAATCACATCGCGCCCTGCATCAATGCGGGCCTGTTTTGCCGCGGCCGCCTGTTCGATCCTCATTTTGGGGATACCGCTTTCAATGGCCCGGGTCATGCCCCCCAACGCCTCTACTTCCTGGATCAGCGCCCATGCTTCATTCGCAAGCTTTGCAGTAAGCGTTTCAATATAACAGGAACCCCCCAAAGGGTCAACGAGTCGGGTAACGCCGCTTTCCTTTTCAATATACAGTTGGGTATTGCGGGCGATGCTGGCCGAAAAGTCGGTCGGGAGCGCAATGGCCTCATCCAGCGAATTGGTGTGAAGGGACTGCGTGCCACCCAATACTGCGGCAAGCGCCTCGATCGCGGTGCGGGTAATGTTGTTGTAGGGATCCTGTTGCGTGAGGCTCCATCCCGAAGTCTGACAATGCGTGCGCAACGCCATCGACCTGGGATTCTGCGGATTGAAGGCTTTCACAATGGACGACCACAACAACCGGGCTGCACGCATTTTCGCAATTTCGGTGAAGAAGTTCATGCCGATGCCCCAGAAGAACGACAGCCGTGGAGCGAAATCATCGATGGCGATACCGGCCTTGATACCGGTGCGCACATATTCCAACCCATCGGCTAGGGTATATGCAAGTTCAAGTGCCGCGGGCGCTCCCGCTTCGTGCATGTGATAGCCACTGATGCTGATGGAATTGAACTTCGGCATGTGCCGGGAGGTGTATGCAAAAATATCGGCCACGATGCGCATGGAAGGATCGGGCGGATAGATGTAGGTGTTGCGCACCATGAATTCCTTGAGAATGTCGTTTTGTATGGTTCCACTCAGTTGCGAAGGCTTCACGCCCTGTTCTTCCGCTGCCACGATGTAAAATGCCATGACAGGAATTACGGCGCCATTCATGGTCATGGACACTGACATCTTATCCAGGGGAATCTCATCAAATAAGATCTTCATATCCTCGACAGAGTCGATCGCAACGCCGGCTTTGCCCACGTCACCCTTTACCCGAGCATGATCAGAGTCATACCCGCGATGGGTGGCAAGGTCAAAGGCCACGGAAAGGCCGCGCTGGCCCGCCGCCAGATTCTTCCTGTAAAATTCATTGCTGTCTTTCGCCGTAGAGAAGCCGGCGTACTGCCTGATGGTCCACGGTTTGGATGTGTGCATGGTTGCATACGGTCCTCTCAGGAAAGGGGGAACACCGGCGGTGAAGCCTGCAAGGTCCGGGCAGGGTACTGCTGCACGCGCGGGTGGAATGAACTGATTGTATTTTATCTTTGAAAAGTCGGGTCTGTTCATAACGCGTGCCACTTTTCCTGAAACATCGACCACGCCTTTGCGGCGATAGCGTTTGTGATTGCGTCAACTGCATACGATCCTGCAATCGGATCGGCAACCTGACCAAAAAAAGATTCTTCCTGCAAAATCGCTGAAATGTTCCGTGCCTGCCGTGCCACAAATGGCGGCTGGGCATCGCTTTCCACAGAGAGCGAATCACATCCGCCCGCGATGGCCCCGATGGCGGCAAAAGTTCCTTTCAGCATATTTTCATGCGGCCCGTAAGCATCGTCAGCAACGCGCGCGGAATACGCATGAATGTGAAGATCCGAAAGCTTATAGTCATTATTACCATAAGCTTGTGCTACCTGGTACCAGAGCATGCGCAATGCTTTCAACTTTGACATGGTTTCGACCAGAGACGCATCGACAGGCAGGGAAAAGGCAAGGTGTGAAAAAATTGTCGGGATCGCTGCGGCCGTTCTGAAAGTCTCCACGGTATGGGCGCCTTTCAACAGCGCATCGCAAATTTCTTCAGCAGGCGATGTTTCAGCAATTATCAATCCAATGCATCTGGCATTTTTGCAATGCTGCAAATAAAAATCCACAGTATTGATTTTGGGAATCGTTTCCCAAAATAGTGTTCCCCGCAAGGATTCAGGATCAAATTTGCTTTTTATGAATTCCGCGAGACTATCGACGAATGCGTCTTGTTTCACTTTGAATGCGAGGAAGCAATGAGGCCATTCAATATCATGAAGCAGCCGCGTGCAATCTGTCGGGTGTTGCTTCCGCACATCGAACAAAATTCCGTCAACGCCGAAAGAAAGATGATTGAGCGCAAGTGTGTTGGCGTTTACTTCATCCGTTACTTTGATTGCAGGAAGATTTCCCCATGAACGTGGGCCGGCATCAGCGGCCGCGATTTGAAAGCTGTTCAGAAAATGCAGTGCTGCAGTATCCTCTGAATCATAGTAAGGTAAGTATAAAATTCCATCTTTTCCACGCCAGGAAAGAATTTCGAAAGGATTTTTTTCCTGCGTTTCGTGCGTTGCAATTTTTTCCCAATCCTTCTTCACGGAACGTGAAAAAAGATCTTCCATTATGGTTTGAATAAATTGATCGCGCATGATGTGAAAAAAAAATTCAACTCAATTTTAGTCAAGAATTCTTCAATCAGTTGTGTTTGAAGGGAAAATAATGACGGTAATTTTTTTTTCTAAAAAATCAAGCGGTGTGTAGCTTGTTTTGATGACCTCTTTTTTTACATCTTTGTCTCCCCTATTCCCCACGGGACCCTAACTTCAAGAACTCAGAGCTAAATGGAAGTAAGCTGCGGCACAGTATGGAATGATTGTCTCGAAGTAATTCGGATGAATGTAGATGAAGAAAACTTCAATACATGGTTCAAGCCTATAAATCCCGTGCGTGTTGAGGGTGACGTACTTACGATCCAGGTTCCTTCTCAGTTCTTTTATGAGTGGCTTGAAGATAATTATGTATCGGTTCTAAAAAAAGCCATTCGTACCGTTTTGGGACCTACCGGGAGGCTTGAATATTCTGTTGTGGTTGATAGTGGAAATCAGCAAACGCCACCCGTTGCGGTTAATTATCCGGCAAACGGCATCGGAAACCGCCGTGCGGGCGTAACAGGAACCGCTTCTTTTGGTTCCGATGATTATTCTCCTTTCACGCTGAAAGCGCTGAATCCGCAAACCGTCAATTCGAGGCTGAATCCCTCCTACTCCTTTGATAACTTCGTAGAAGGTGATTGTAATCGGCTAGCGCGATCAGCAGGACTTGCGGTTGCAAAAAAGCCCGGCGTTACCTCTTTCAATCCCCTCATGCTCTACGGAGGCGTGGGTGTGGGAAAGACACACCTGGTGCAGGCAATTGGTAATGAGATCAAGAACAACATGCCTTCAAAAGTTGTGTTGTATGTGGATCAGAATGACTTCACCAATCAGTTTCTGAATGCCCTTCAGAACCACAAGCTTCAGGATTTCCAGAATTTCTATCTGCAGGTTGATTTGCTGATCCTCGATGACGTACAGTTCCTTGCGGGACGTGAAAAGACGCAGGAAATGTTTTTTCACATCTTCAATCAACTGCATCAATCCGGAAAACAGATCATCATGACGAGCGACTGTCCGCCGCGGGACCTGAAAGGTTTTCAGGAGCGGTTGCTGTCGCGTTTCAAATGGGGTCTCACCGCAGACCTGCAGGAACCTGATTTCGAAACGAAACTCGCCATCATCAACCGCAAGATGCAGGCTGATGGCATCGAGATCCCGACGGAAGTTTCTGAATATCTCGCATACAGTGTAGACACCAACCTGCGCGACATGGAAGGTGTTCTCAATTCACTGATCTTCCATGCAACGCTGTTGAAAAAAGAAATTGACCTCGACCTTGCAAAAGAAGTTCTGAAAAACATCATCAAGGAAATACAGTCTGATGTAAGCGTTGATTTCATTCAAAAGACGGTAGCCGAATTTTTCAAGTGCGACCTGGATGCCATGAAAGGCAAAGTCAAAAAACGCGAGATCGTTATTCCCCGACAGGTGGCGATGTATTTCTGCAAACGCTTTACCCAGCTAACGCTTGCATTGATCGGAGAAAATTTTGGCGGACGCGATCACAGCACCGTCATCCACGCGCTGGAGTCTGTCGAAGACATGATGAAGACCGATTCCAATTTCAAAAGCTCTGTCGACGAACTGGGCAAGAAACTGAAGCTGCGCGTGTCATAAACCTGTCAGGTGTCTTACCGTAAATAGAACGGGATCTCGATCTGCTGCCGCGATGTATTCACTCCATAAACAGCACCGCGTCCTTTGAACTTTTCGAAAAAATCCACTACCTCTTCAGGTTTTTTCACGCGCACGCGATTGATCGCGATGATCGTAAAATTCTCAGGCACCCCGATTTTCCTGAATACACTATTGTCCTGTATCCTGAAAACCTTGACGCCATATTGTGTGGTCTCCAGGTGTGCACCCAGGTCCGTCGCATCAAGGATGTCACGCCGCATGATCTCCTTATTGCCTTCGGTGTTCACGAGTATTACGGATGTCGTCGCCGATCTGTTGTCGCGCAGATAAGTAATCGCAATTTTGTCGCCCGGATAACGGTAGCTTACTTCTTCCTCGAAAGCGCTTTGTGAGTTCACTTCCACGCCGTTCACCTGGGTAATCACATCACCCGGTTTCAGGCCTGCCTGGATGGCAGGTCCTTCACGGTCCATCTCCTCCAGCAGCACACCGCGATATCGCTCCACGCGGGTATCGAGACCATACTTCTTCGCGTTGGCAAAATCGTATTCGACCACACGACCACCAAACACTGCCTTTTGAACAATTCCGTACTTGACGAGGTCGGAAAAAACTTTCCGCGCAATGTCGACCGGGACGGCAAATGCGTACCCCGTATAGGAGCCCGTGCGTGAAAGGATCGCAGTATTGATACCCACCAGTTCACCTTTCTTGTTGACGAGCGCTCCGCCCGAGTTGCCCGGATTGATGGCAGCATCTGTCTGGATGAATGACTCGATGGGGAACTTATCTTCCAGGATGCCGATCTTTCTCCCTTTGGCGCTCACAATTCCCGCCGTGACCGTAGAGGCGAGCGAAAACGGATTCCCGACTGCAATGACCCATTCACCCACCTGAAGGTCCTTTGAGTTCCCCAGCGCGATGGCGGGAAGGTCCGTTGCATTGATCTTGATGACAGCCAGGTCAGTAGAGGGATCCGTACCGACCAGTTCTGCCGGATAGACGCGTTTATTATAATTAACTTCAATACGCTCAGCGCTGGCCACCACATGATTATTGGTGACAATATAACCGTCGGCGGTAAAGATAACGCCCGAGCCACTGCTTACCTGGGTTTGCTTCCCGGGACTTTCGCCAAAAAACCAATCCCAGTTTGAATACCGCACGCCTTGTGAAATGCTGTTGATGTAGACCACGCTGGGCGTTGACCGTGCGGCGGCACTGCTGAAATCCTCCGCTGCGGCATTGGAAGACGTCGCCACCGGTGCGGGGGCTGGCAGGCTGGTTTCAAAAATAGTATCGGGTGATTTGAAACTCACCGAACGTATTTCTGCCCTATCAACCTCACGGGAAGCCAGCGGCTCAATAAAATAATGGTAACCTGTGTAAGAGCCTGCGAGACCCGATAAAAAACCGATAACAATTACGCTGAATGTTGTTTTCATGTCTTCGTTTTTTTCAATTATAAGCAACCGGCCCGACCTCTAAAAATCTGGCGAAAAGGTATTGCGCGGGCACCCGTATCCGTCAAAATTTCTGCCAAACCTATGGCTAATTTTCAAAACGTGCTGAATAAAATTCCGTTTCTTTGAATCGCCCCCTATTTAATCTCAAATTAATTGAATTCACCTTATCTTGCAGGTTATGGGAATCCGGTCGGTATTGGCGAAACCTTTTGCTGCTTTTGTTGCTTCACAAACCAGGAAGTGGTCTCTGGAGCCTTTCCGCTTTCAGGAGCGTATTTTTCAGGGACTGATTAAGCAGGCGAAATCCACCCGATTCGGGAATGATCACGACTTCGCCATGATCCGCAATTACGATGATTTCAGGAAAAATGTTCCCGTGCGCGATTATGAAGATCTGAAGGGTTACATCCACGAAGTGGTCAAGGGCCAACCGGATATTTTGTGGAGCGGCAAACCCACATACCTGGCCAAAACTTCGGGCACTACCTCAGGCACAAAATACATTCCGATCACGTCGGATTCCATACCCAATCATATTCACGGCGCGCGCAATGCCTTGCTCAGCTACGTCCATGAAACTGGCCGCGCCTCCTTCCTGGACGGAGGCCTGATTTTTTTATCCGGTAGTCCTGAACTTGAAGAAAAAGGCGGGATTAAAACGGGACGGCTATCCGGTATCGTAAATCACCACGTACCCGGTTACCTGCGATCAAACCAGAGGCCTGCGTATCAGACAAATTGTATCGAAGACTGGGAGGAGAAGCTGGAGAAGATCATCGATGAAACCATCGGACAGGACATGACGCTGATCTCGGGGATTCCGCCCTGGGTGCAGATGTACTTTGACCGCATTCAGATGCGCACAGGGAAAAAGATCAAGGATGTGTTTCCGAATTTTTCGATGTTCGTTTACGGTGGCGTGAATTTCGAACCGTACCGGGCGAAGCTGTTTGAAACCATCGGAAAAAAAATAGATTCCATCGAAACGTATCCGGCATCGGAAGGATTTATTGCCTATCAGGATTCACAACACGAAGAAGGATTGCTGTTACTGCTCAACAGCGGAATCTTTTTTGAATTCATTCCTGCCGAGGAATTTTTCAATGAAAAGCCGACCAGGCTGAATATTGAAGAAGTTGTTCTTGGAAAGAATTACGCGCTTGTCATTAACAGCAACGCCGGACTATGGGGATATTCCATCGGTGATACGATCAAATTTGTGTCAAAAAATCCATATCGCATCCTCGTTACCGGAAGAATAAAACATTTTATTTCCGCCTTTGGAGAACATGTGATCGGTGAAGAGGTAGAACAGGCGATGAAACGCACGATGAAAAAGTTTCCCGGAGTTGAATTGATCGAATTTACCGTGGCACCCATGGTAACGGTTGCCGAAGGGTTGCCCCACCATGAGTGGCTTATTGAATTTGGAAAACCTCCTGCGCGCCTGGAGGACTTTTCGGTTGAGCTCGATAACCAGTTGCGCAGCCTGAATGTTTATTATGATGATCTTATCAAAGGAAATATCCTTCGAACATTGCGCATCACGTCCCTTCCTTCCAATGCCTTTATTACATTCATGAGGTCCATGGGAAAACTCGGGGGACAGAACAAAGTTCCCCGTCTGTCCAATGACCGGAAAATCGCTGACGAACTGCATAAAATCTCGGGCGTGAGGTCCTGATGTTGTGAGAATAAATGTTTCAACACCCTTCAGGGACATTGCTAAAAAAGGTACCTTTAGAAATATTGTGTCAATGCACAGGATCAGTTCCCTTTTTGAAGTTATTGCCTATTCCTTCCCTGTTCAGTTACTGCTGAACAACATCAAGCGGAACCATGTACTGCTGTTGTGCTGGATCATCCTCTTCGCGATGGTCACGGGCAGGTTCGGCACTTATTTGGGAATACCCTACCTCTTCCTCGATCCGGAATACCTCAACAAGATAAATTTCACAAGCTTCTTTATCATGGGTTTGTGCACCGCAGGATTTACCATGGCGTTTCACATCACCTGCTATATCAATGACGGACACCGTTTCAGTTTCGTGGGGACCTTGCCAAGGCCTTTCACCAAATTCTGCATCAACAACAGTGTCATTCCCATCATCTTCTTTGCCGTATATATCTACCAGATCATCAGTTTCCAGATCAACAACGAGTACACAACCAAATGGTCACTGGTCAGTAATCTGGCAGGACTGCTTTCGGGCTATGTGATCATGACGCTCGTATTCTTCATCTATTTCCTCTTCACGAATAAAGATATTTTCAAATACGTGGTTTGCCGTATTGATGAAAAGATCAAGCTTAACGTGAAGGCAACCCGCGCCAGTGCGATGAAGAAGCTGGACATTGCCCGGAAGAAACAGGTACGGGTTGAAAACTATCTCGACTACGATCTGAAATTCAAGAAGATCGAGGAAACGCAATTTTACGACCGCGCTACGATCCTTCAGGTCTTTGACCAGAACCACTTTAACCTGGTAGTGATCGAGTTGTTCATTTTCGCCGTGGTCCTCGTACTCGGCATATTCAAGGATTATCCGGTTTTCCAGTTGCCGGCGGCCTCGAGTTTCATGATCTTCCTCACCATTTTCGTGATGGTGGCGGGCGCTTTCTCCTACTGGTTCGGAAACTGGTCTGCCACCATAGCGCTGATCTTGTTCCTCTTCATCAACACGCTCGTCGGAAAAGATTTTTTTGCCAAACAGTACAAGGCCTTCGGGCTGGATTACGATGCTCCGCAGCCAGAGTACTCCGTTACCTCCCTGACAACGTTAAACGACAGCGTCGCCATTGCCGAAGACAAGGCCCGTACGTTCCCCATGTTGCAGAACTGGAGAAATAAATTCGCCGCTGATACCAAGCCGAAGATGGTGTTCCTTTGCGTCAGCGGAGGAGGCAAGCGCGCGGCGCTATGGACCTTCAATGCCCTCCAGACGGCGGACAGCCTGACCAGCGGAAAGCTTCTGAAGAACAGCATCCTCATTACCGGAGCTTCCGGGGGTCTGATCGGGGCAAGTTATTTCAGAGAATTGAAATTGCGTCAGAAATTGGGAGAACCCGTAAATCCCTACGCACCCGTTTACCGGGAAAAAATATCCAGCGACAACCTGAATCCGCTGATCTTCAGTTTAATGGCCAATGACCTCTTCGTGGGATTTACGAAGTTTGATTATGCGGGCCATTCGTATCTGAAAGACCGCGCCTATACGTTTGAACAACAACTCAACCAGAGCACGGATGGTGTCATGGACAAACCGATCACGGCCTATGATTCCCTGGAGATAAGTGCAACGATACCCATGGTGGTACTGAGTCCGACGATTGTCAACGATGGCCGCAAGCTTTATATCGCGTCACGACCGGTCTCATTCCTTAACTACGAATTGGTCGGTTTTCCGGAATATGAGTCACATAAATACAGTGGCGTGGATTTTCAACGACTGTTTGCCAACAACGGCGCAGAGGACCTGAGATTTTTGTCGGCCCTCCGCATGTGCGCCACCTTTCCCTACATCACACCGAATACCACCCTGCCTTCAAACCCTTCATTGTATATTATGGATGCGGGTATATCGGATAATTTCGGTCTGAACGACGCCATCCGGTTTGTGTATGCCTACAGGGACTGGATAGCAGAAAATACCTCCGGTGTTCTCTTTGTTTCCATCCGGGATTCACCCAAGCTTGCAACAGTTCCGGTCCGCAAGGGACAAACGCTGATTGATGCATTCACCCAACCCATCAGCAGCGTCTACAATAACTTTGAAAATTTCCAGGACATCACCAGCGACCTGCTGATAGGTTATTCAAAATCATGGTTCCACAACTCCATCGACCGCGTTGACATCGAATACGAGGCAGAATCCTATGTGCCTGTGCTGCATAAGATGGACAGCCTCAGGAAAAATAATGCGCGCGCCTCCCTCAGCTGGCGGTTAACCACCCGCGAAAAGCAAGGTCTCATTGACAATATGAATTCCGAACAAAACCGGCTGGCGGTCGAGCGTCTCAAAACGCTTCTTGAATAATTTCACAAAATACTGTACGGGCACAGTTTTGATCTGAATTGCCCGCGAATCCATACGCGGAGGAACCGGGTATAACGCCGGACATTAAAAAATTACAGGTGCAACCAAACGAGCAACTTCTCCATACATTAGAACTGATAAAAATAGAAAGGCAGGCAGACCTGGAGCAATACCGGCAGAAAATACTGCTGAGATCACTCCAGCAACGCACGAAAGAAGGTTCGACCTGGTACCCGGTATCGCTTAAAAGAGACTACATCGGAACGGGGGAACGTCCCACCATTGAAGTCGAGCGTACCAACCATCTTGATCAGCCGCATTCCTTTCAAAGCGGCAAGGTCGTCAGCGTATTTTCAAATGCCACCGGGAAACCGGAGAAAGAGCACATCAGCGGTGTGGTGAATTATGTGCGGGAGAATACCATGGTCATTACCCTGAACGGAGACGATGCTCCCGACTGGATCGCGGACGGATTACTGGGTGTGGATGTGATGTTCGATGAGATGAGCTACCGCGAAATGGAGTTTACCCTCAAAGAAGTGATCAAGGCGGAAGACAACCGCGTGGCGGCGCTCAAGAACATCTTATTGGGTGACACGAAAGCGCACAGGGAGAACCAGGCTGTGAGCATCGGCGCCATCAACATTTTAAACGAAAGTCAGCAACGGGCACTCCAGAAAGTTATCGATTGCCGTGACGTGGCTTTCATTCACGGTCCTCCGGGAACAGGAAAGACAACAACGCTTGTGCAGGCGATCAAACAAACGATCAGGGATGAAAAACAAGTTCTGGTATGTGCGCCGAGCAACGCTGCGGTCGACCTTCTGGTGGATAAGCTCAGTGAGCAGGGATTGCAGGCGTTGCGCATCGGGCATCCTGCGCGCGTGACGGAACAATCCCTTAGCAAAACCCTCGACTACCGTATCTCAAGCCACCCCAACTACAAGGAGCTCCGAAATCTGCGGAAGCGGATGGAACAACTGCGGTCCATGGCCTTCAAGTTTAAACGAAACTTCGGGTACCAGGAAAAAGAACAGCGCCGGCTCCTGAAGCAGGAGGTTAAACAGCTGAAGGCAGACGCAGACCTGCTGGAGTTCTATATTGTAAACGACCTGTTGCAGACCATGGAGGCGATATGCTGCACCCTCGTAGGTTCATCACACCCTGTGCTGAGAGGAAAGAAATTCAAGACTGTCTTCATCGATGAGGCAGGTCAGGCACTAGAGCCCGCCTCCTGGATTCCACTGCTGCGATCGGAACGGGTGATCTTTGCCGGAGATCATCAGCAGCTCCCTCCTACCATCAAATCGCAGGATGCCGCAAAGCGGGGACTTGCCAGGACACTCTTTGAAAAAGGAATTGAAAGACAACCCGGTCAGGTTTCCATGCTGCAGGTGCAATACCGGATGCATGAGAAGATCATGGAATTTTCCTCCAGGTACTTTTATCACGATCAACTGATCGCGCACGAATCCGTAAGAACACGACTCCTGCGGCCCGACCATTTGCCCGTCCTCTTCATCGACACCGCAGGCTGCGGTTACAATGAAAAACAGGATCCGGAAACCCTGAGCCGCCTGAATCCTGAAGAAGCTGAACTCCTCATTCGGCAGGCAGAGGCCCTCGTCGAAGACATTGGAACGAATACCTGGCTCGACGAGCAGATTACCATGGGCATCATCACGCCCTATAGTGCGCAGGTCGACCAGTTGCATAAACTGGCAGAAGCAAGCTCCGTTCTTGAGCCACTGTACCGGTACATTACCATCAATACCGTTGACGCCTTTCAGGGCCAGGAACGCGATGTCATTGTCATTGGATTCGTAAGAAGCAATGACACCGGTGATGTCGGCTTTCTAAGCGATATCCGCCGAACCAATGTCGCCATGACCCGCGCCAGAAAAAAGCTGATCATGATCGGTGACTCGGCAACCCTGAGTTCCCATCCATTTTACATGGACCTGCTGGAGTTTGTACAGCGCGAGGGATTTTATAAGAGCGCCTTTGAACTAAACACTGGGTCTTGAGGAGTAGGAATTAGG
>JBARAD010000272.1:0-6340 GCA_049791675.1 Chryseosolibacter sp. | reverse complement strand
GTTCCTGAGTTGAATGATGAATATTTCATCTATCAATCCATGCTTGGAGGTTTTCCCGAAGATTACCAGGTAACGGAAGAATGGATAAAACGCGTGCAGGCATATCTGAACAAGGCCCTGCGGGAAGCTAAGGTGAACACGAACTGGGCGGAACCGGACGAGCAATATGAAAAGGGCTGCGAAGGATTTATCGAACGGATCCTGCATCCGGAGCATCGGTTCTTGTCTTCCTTTGTTCCCTTTGTGAAAGCCGTCATCGGGCACGCGATGGTATACACACTAAGCCAGACGTTGTTAAAACTCACAACGCCCGGCATACCCGACGTATACCAGGGTTGCGAACTGTGGGACCTTAGCTTTGTCGATCCCGATAACCGCCGGCCCGTTGACTATAAGAAACGGATGGAATTCCTGTTCCAGCTGGTGATCAAAGAAGAGAAAGGAAAAGAGGCGGTATATGAATACCTCCGGCAACACCGGGAGGCTGGTATTGAAAAGCTGTACCTCATCTGGAAAACGTTGAATTTCCGCAAGACAAGACCTGCGTTGTTTACGGAGGGGGATTACATTCCGCTCGCCATCACGGGAACGGAAATTTCAGCCGCTGCCTTTGCACGGCACAATGGCCATGACTGGGCATTGATCATCATTCCGCTCGGGATGGTGAAACACGATGTATCCGGTCAGGCCGACACACTGGCGGGACAATTTCTTGTATTGCCGGAACATGCTCCCGTTACGTGGCTGAATATTTTCACCCATGAGCGGCTTGAGGCGCCGAACCAGATACCGCTGATGGATATCTTTCAGAATTTCCCTGTGGCACTTTTAACCAGTGACACCTCCACCGGCACTTAGCCAAACGGGTGTACAAAATTCCGGCATAATATTATTTGATGCTGGAGTAATGTCTTAAAATCTAGATTATGCAAAAAATACGACGCTTCGGCAAAGAGGTCTGGGTCGCAATGAAGCAAACATTCAGCGCTTATGGCGACATTGACCCATTCAATAAAAGCATTGTCATTGCCTGGTATACTATATTTTCCCTTCCCGGGCTGCTGGTGATCATTATCAACATTGCGGGTTACTTCTTCGGGACGGAAGCAGTCACCGGGCAGATCACCGGACAGGTTGGCGGCATGATCGGCGGAGACACGGCTGGTGAAATGGAACGGCTCATCGCGAATTCCACCCAGTCAAAAGGCACTACGCTTTCATCCATCCTGGGTATAGCGACCCTGATCTTCGGTGCGACGGGAGTATTTTATAACCTGCAATTGATCTTTAACCAGATATGGGAGGTCAAACCCAAACCCAAGGAAGGAAAGATCCTGAAGCTGGTCAAAGACCGCGTATTTTCCTTCGGACTTATTCTCGCGATCGGCTTCCTGTTATTGGTTTCGCTGGTACTTTCCGCCGGGCTTGCAGCGGTGGCGACATGGGTATCCAACCATATTTCGGAGAGTCTCAAAGTCATTTTCAAGGTTCTGGACATCGTTGTCTCATTGGGTGTCATCACGGTGTTGTTTGCCGCCCTCTTCAAATTTTTGCCCGATGCCAAGGTTCAATGGCGGTCTGTTTGGGTGGGCGCCGCGCTCACATCAGTCATGTTTGTCATTGCAAAGTTTTTACTCGGATTGTATTTTGGCAAGAGTGATCCGGGCTCAACGTATGGCGCGGCAGGAAGTATTATCCTCATCATGTTGTGGGTATCCTACGCCGCATTGATCCTGCTCTTCGGTGGGCTGTTCACACGGCTGTATGCGAACCGCAAAGGTCACAAGACCGCTCCGTCTGAACACGCCGAGAATTCGGAGCCGCAGATTGCGGGAGGAACACTTACGAACAGTAAAAAGGGCGAAACAGGCAGTAGCCAGGACGGTAACACCAAAACGACGATCATCAGGCGAACGATCAGACATCCGAATGCCTGACGCCCCAGCCGAAGCGCCGCGTGCGCGCATGCATGGACAAAAAAAAAGGTGCTTATCGCTAAGCACCTTTTTTTAGTTGTTCTATAGTAAAAAATCCTTTTAAGCTGCCTTTTTCACTCTTTCCAGCTGAACACGCTTATACTGAACGAGTTTGATGATCTTCAGTTTGTCCAGTAATTTGATGACCTGGTAGGTGGGGTCAATTTCATGCCAGCGTATACCTCCGAAGTTAGCGCGCGACCCGTGCTTGTGGTGATTGTTGTGATAGCTCTCGCCCATCATCAGGAAATCGACCGGAAGAAAATTTCTGGAAGTATCGCCTACTTCAAAGTTGCGATAACCGTATTTGTGTGCGAACCAGTTGATGATCGCGCCATGGATAGGGCTCATCAGGAACATCAGTGGAAGCAGCACCCATTGCCACCATGCGGTAGCAAACTGCACGAACAGCGCGACGTAGATCAGTCCCCAGAAAACGCGTGATGGCCATGAACGGGCGATCTTGTCAAAGGCCTCCCACTGCGGCACACCTTCAGTAAAACGCTGATCGGGGATCATTTTCTTGTTGGCGATCGCGGAATAGATGGTTTTGGTTTTCCACATCATGTTCCAGATGGTTTCATCATACTTGGGAGAATGTGGATCATTCTCAGTATCTGCATAAGCGTGGTGCATGCGGTGCATGACCCCGTACCCGTAGGGGCTCAGGTAGTTGGATCCCTGAAAGATCCATGTTAACACGAAAAACACCTTTTCCGTAGTCTTGTTCATCGTAAAGGCCCTGTGGGACGCATAGCGATGAAGAAAAAATGTCTGAAAGAACAGCGACAGATACCAATGTGCTGCAAAAATGAGAAAAATGGCCATCATGAACTTTAATAGGTTTAAGTTTTGATTTGTCCGCTTTTTAGGGCCGACCCCTTTAAGACAGGGTGATTTTGATTTTGTGACAAAATGGGAGGATTATTTTTATTTTTTTATAGCGCCTCAATCCATGCGAAGTTGGGCTACAAGATCCAACGGCTGGCCCACCTCACACGCTTTGCGGAAACTCTCCAGCAAAGCGGCTTTCTTGGGTTGGAATACGGAATTAAAATGCTCCTTTTCATCCTGGAGCTTTCTTTTCGCCCTGCTAAAAAGCTGACGGCAGTGGTCCTGTTTCTTATCCAGAAGTTCCTGAACGGCCTTATAATCGAAATCAAAAACCTCCTTCAAAACATACACTGCCCGCTCCAATGGTTCCAGCTTGATCTGTAACACATGAAGGGCCTTCGATAGTTCAGTTTCCAGATCGAGGTGTGAAAGGTCGGTGGTCTCCTTGAACTTTTCCATCAGCTCAGACCAGTGAATGGCCTCGAGATATTCAGTCCGTTTGTTCTTGACAGAATTAAGATGATTGATGCAATTGTTTGTAACGGCTTTAATCAGGTATGCTTTTGTATTCTTGATCTTTTCCTGCTCCTGCGAAAGCCACTTGATGAAAGTCTCCTGCACAATATCTTCCGCATCGGCCTTGCACCGGAGCATGCGCATAGCGATACCCTGAAGCATTGGCTGGTAGAGTTGAATGATTTGTGCTTGCGTCAAATTTGATTATTTTCAACAAAGATACGCCTTTTTAGTAACATTCCTGTTGGAGACACGCGGTCCAGCCAATTTAAATTCCATTGGACTGACGTATGCTCGGAAACGGCGCATCGGGTATTAAAACTACTGACCGCTATGAAAGCTATACTAACGATCGTTCTCCTCGGCGGAGCGCTGAATTGCCTCTCACAGAACACGCCATCAACCTCAGGCCGGCAAACTGTTTTTCAGGATGTGAACGTAGTTCCCATGGATGAAGAAAAAGTCCTGGAGCGCCAGGACGTGATCATCAAAGATGGTCGCATTACTGCTATCGGTCCATCGAAGAAGATCCGGTACGACGGAGATGCGGTTGTTATCAAGGCGCGGGGAAAATATTTACTGCCAGGCCTTGCCGAGATGCATGCACATGTTCCTCCCAATGATGACGTGGAGTCCATGAAGGAAGTCTTGAAGCTTTTTCTGCTGAACGGAATCACGACGATACGCGGGATGCTGGGACATCCCAAACACCTTGAACTGCGCGATGCCGTGCGCCGCGGCGAAGTCCCCGGTCCGCATCTCTACACCACGGGCCCTTCCTTCAACGGCATGAGTGTGAAATCACCCGAGGCGGGTGCGGAGATGGTCCGGCGCCAGAAGGAGGCAGGATACGACTATCTGAAACTTCATCCCGGCCTGACACGCCAGAAGTTTGATGCCATTGCCTCCACGGCCAGGCAGGTTGGCATCCCCTTCGTTGGTCATGTATCCTGGGGGGTTGGCGTCTGGCATGCCATTGAATCGGAATACAGCTCAATCGACCACCTGGATGGCTTCATCGAGGGATTGGTGCCCGGTATTGAAAAAGTACCCGAACAGGAAGCAGGGCTGTTCGGAATGTACATGGCCGATAAGGCAGACAGGTCACAGGTGCCAAAACTGATGCAGGCACTGAAGGAGAAGAACATCTGGGTGGTGCCAACCCAATCGCTTGCAGAAAGATGGTTCCATCCCGATTTTTCCGCAGCGGATTTCCGGAAGGATCCGCACAGCGTCTACCTGCAGCCTGACATCAAACAACAATGGATCAATGCCAAAGAAAATCTCGTCGGCAATCCTCAGTACGACCCGGAAGAGATCAAAGCCTTTGTGCAGTTCCGGCGTGATCTGATCCTTGCCTGCCAAAAAAATGGTGTGGGGCTCCTGCTGGGCTGTGATGCGCCGCAGATCTTCAATGTCCCCGGGTTTTCCACGCATCATGAGCTGGAATACCTGGTCCGGTCCGGGCTTACGCCGTATGAGGCTTTGTTAACGGGTACCGTGAACGTTGCAAAATACCTGAATAAGAAAGATGCGGGATTCGTCAGAACAGGAGCCGTCTCCGATCTGATCCTGCTGAATGCGAATCCGCTGACAGACATCAAAAACACCAGCAAGATCGAGGGGGTGATGATCGGCGACCGGTGGATGGACAGGGCTTATATTGAGGGGGAGCTGAAGAAGCTGGTGAGGGATTAGACGGACCACGGTCCACAGACCACAGTCCACGGACCACGGACGACAGACCACGGTTGAGAGTTTGATGCATCAATCATTTGTAATTCGTTATTCATCATGAAGGCCTGGCTGCTGAACGGGATTTCAGATCTGAATGAAACGCAGTCACCATTGCAATTGGCGGATATTCCGGCGCCAGTTCCGGGGCCGGGAGAAATTCTGATCCGCATCTCGTGCTGCGGTGTCTGCCATACCGAGTTGGACGAGATCGAGGGCCGGACCCCTCCACCCGCGTATCCGGTGATACCCGGTCATCAGGTGATCGGCGTTGTCGAGCAATGTGGTCGAAATGCCAATCGCTTTAACACAGGCGGACGTGTAGGCGTGGCGTGGATTTATGCTTCCTGCGGCAGGTGCGAGTACTGTACGCAGGGTCTTGAAAACCTTTGCCCTGCATTTCAGGCCACGGGACGGGACCACCACGGTGGTTATGCAGAATACATGGTGGTCAACGAGCAGTTTGCCTATGCTATCCCCGATGTCTTTACCGATACCGCAGCAGCGCCCCTGCTGTGCGCCGGCGCCATCGGGTACCGGTCATTGAAGCTCACGAATTTAACCGACGGGCAGACCCTTGGGTTAACGGGGTTTGGCGCTTCGGGACACCTTGTCTTAAAAATGGCACGGTACCTCTATCCTTCATCCTACATCTTCGTTTTTGCACGCAGCCCGCAGGAACAGGATTTTGCCCGGCAACTCGGGGCATCGTGGGCGGGAGATGTGGGTCAGATGCCGCCCGGAAAAGCCAACGCCATAATCGATACCACCCCGGTTTGGACAACCTTGGTTTCATCATTACTTCATCTGAAGCCTGGTGGAAGATTGGTAATCAATGCAATAAGAAAGGAATCACAGGATCAGCAAATCTTGTCAACCCTTCGCTACCAGGATCATTTATGGATGGAAAAAGAGATCAAATCCGTTGCGAACATCACGCGGACTGACGTGGCGGAATTTCTTTCCGTGGCAGCTTCCATTCCGATCAACCCCGCCGTCGAGCTGTATCCTTTTGAAAAGGCGAATGAGGCTTTGCTGGATCTGAAACACAAACACGTCCGGGGGGCGAAGGTTCTGGTCATTCGTTCTTAGTCATTCTTAGTCATTAGTTCTTAGTCATTAGTTCTTAGTCATTAGTTCTTAGTCATCAGTTGTTAGTCATTAGGGATTGGGAATTGGGCATTGGGAATTAGGCATTGGGAATTGGGCATTGGGCATTGGGAATTGGGCATTAGGTATTAGGCATTAGGAATTAGGAATTAGGAATTAGGAATTAGGAG
>JBARAD010000271.1:0-4017 GCA_049791675.1 Chryseosolibacter sp. | reverse complement strand
CGCATAATAACTGCGCGGTATGTTTAACGTTCCGAACTCCACATGTTCCTTCTTCAAAAGATTTTGCCCCACAAGCGCCAACTCCAGAGATTTCAATTGAAAACCCAGCCGTGTATCAAAGGTGAAGTATTCCGGAACCTGGGCGGTGGCCAGAGTTTGCGGGAGATAATCCAGGTAACGGGCCATGACATCCAGCTCAAAACCCTTCGGCAAATCGAGGATTGAGTGCAGCGTCGCCTGGTTGCGTGTATCGTTGCCGAGGTACGCCGGATCAAATACCCTGCCGGGCTTCATCCTGAGATCCTTTTCAAAGTAGGTATAACCGACACGGATCCTCCATGCGTCCGTCGCCTGATAAGTGCCTGTAACCTCTCCGCCCCATGACTCCCCTTCCGAGCCGTTCTGAATCTGATACGTTTGTGTTCCCGGCAATGCTTCGACGCTGTAAAGGTCACGGTAGACATTATAAAAACCGGCGAAGGAGAACGTGGACTTCTCCGTGGGTTGAAGCCTGTATCCGACTTCATAGGCTGTAAGTTTTTCGGAAATAAAATTGGGCCCTCCCGCCACGCTGGGCGATCCCGCAGGTACCGGATACGTTGGCAGGTAATAATCGGCATCGAAACGGCTTGGCGCGCGGATCGCACGCGAGACCGCCGCCCAGAGCAAGTTGTGATCCCTGATGGAGTAAGCGATACGCACGCCGGGTTGTATCTCGAATCCGCTGTAAACGTTGTGAAGTACTTTGGTGCCGATCGTCAGCTCCGTTTTGCTGCCCAGGCTGATCGCATCATGGATGAAGCCGCTGGCCATATTTAAATTCTTTCGCACGGGAAGGAGGCCCGAATAGATACTCCTGTTGATGGCGTGGTCATTCACCATACGGTAATCAAATCCCCATACCAGGTTGTGCCGCTTGCCAGGGCGATACTGATACTGGAAGTCAAGATCGACGGTTTGTAACTGGTCGGCTATCGTACCAGGCACATCCTCGCGCCAGTAGCGGTCAAAGTACACCTGTGCAATGAAATTTGATTTTTCAGAATACGTACGCGTCCACCGCGCGAGCACATTCTGTCCGTCCATCGGTGAACTTTCGGGAAGCGTTTTCCTCCCTCCCGCATAAAAGTCACCCTGGAAAGTCACCACGTCTTTATTGGATGGCTGCCAGTCCATCCGGAAACCCGCCTGTGTCAAATGCCACTGGTCGCTGTTATCATTCCCATCGGGAAGCAACGTGCTGTTGCGTCGGAAGTTTTGCGCATATACGCGGTAGCTGAAATTCTCGCCGGCCTTTCCCCCGTAGCGAACTGCCGCCTGATGGCCGACGAAGTTCCCGACCGATCCGCTGACGTACAGGCCCTGCGTTTCACCGGTGGTTCGTGTGACGATGTTAATCACTCCGTTGACTGCGTTGGCGCCCCACAGGATTCCCCCGGGCCCGCTTACTACTTCGATCCGGTCGATGTCTTCCAGCAAAAGGTTTTGCAGATCCCAGATGACGCCGCCGAACAGCGGTGTGTAAACGGTGCGTCCGTCGATCATCACCAACAATTTATTTGCAAAGAGTGTATTAAATCCTCTTGCGCTGATGATCCAGGCGCCGGCATTGAGTTGCGCCACCTGAAGATTGGAAACAAGCCGCAATGCTTCGGGTATGCTGGTGGCTCCCGACCGCAGAATGTCATGACGCGTGATGACCTGGATGGCGGAAGCAGATTCGGTCAGTTTAAGCGGAGCCCGCGAGACGAGCGTCACTTCAATGTTCATGAGCTCTTCAATGCTCAGCTTCTTGAGCGCCTGCGCCGCGGTAACATTCAGATCGTCCTGCGCAAACGCATGAAAAGGAGCAAGGAGGTATGCAGAGAGGAAAAGGCAATATACAAGACGTTGACGCGACAGAGACATGCCTTTAAGGTTCGGTTTTATCTTAGCAAGATAGATGGTTTAACCCGGATTTTGATGTTTTAGTTTATAGTTTTTAGTTGTTAGTCTTTGGCCTGGCGGCAAACACACCAAAGGATCCATGACGCACGGAATCCGATATGATCAATATAGCCTTATTTCGCCGGTTCTCCAGATCTTCTATCCCTCCGCCGCCACTACTTTCCGAAGGAGGGCCCGCATATCGGAATATGTAGTGTCCCGCTCGAGAAAAGCCGAAACATATTTTGTCTTCACAGTTTCGTAATCGGAATAGTCGCCGTAGGCAAGAATAAACATGTCTTCGAAATCGGGATCCCCGTGAAGGGTTGTAAAAAAATCCTCATGACTGAAATCATTCACCGGGGCGAGATCAACGATCATAAAATCGGGAACGTGCCTTTTGGACAAGACCAGGTCGGCAGCTCTTTTCGCATCAGGAACAATCAGCACAATCACGTCACCAGAAATTTCGAATAGCGCCTCCGTAAATTCCACATGATCGTCAGGATCATCAGAAACCAGTAAACATGTTCTTACAGTCATAAAAAAATCAAGCAGTAGCGTTTATTGTAGAACAATTTCAGTATTTGTTCAACCCTGGTTTCCACACCTCTTCCATACGTCCCAAGCGACAGATTATTTCCGTGAGATTTCAGTTGACAGTCATACCTCTCCCCCAAGGAAAAAATTGTACCACCGTATCCGCGACCTGAGCAGGCATATAATTTTTAAAATTACCGGTAGTTAAACAAAGTGGCTATATGAAAACTGATAAAGCATTTAAAAACCTGCTGATAAAAACGGGAACCCGGCTCGCCCAATTGCGGATCAAAAAAGGGTATCCGACCATCAAGGCATTTGCAAATCGCTATGACCTGCCTGAAATACAGTATTGGCGAATTGAAAAAGGAAAGGCGAATATAACATTGAAGTCGCTCACCAGAATACTGAACATCCATAACATCCCGCTGCAGGATTTCTTTTGTCTGCTCGACGATGAGAAGCTTGCCGCTTAATGGTGCGAAGGTATATCATCACGCCAAATGCAAATTATCTTCCCCGATAGCTTGTGGAATTATTTACTCAGACAAATCTTCTTGTACTGGCGACACGCTGCCATCTCACTGAAAGTGTACTTTCGCAACGTTCAGTTGCGTAATGACGATATATTACGCATTGTCTACGCAGGCTTCCTGTCATTGAAGGAAGGAAAAACAAATGTTCAGGTATTTTTTACGATTTCTTTTTAAGATAATTTGACTTTTGAAGGGCTCATTGTTTACTTTCGCTGAACGAAACAAAAGAGCAATCAAAAACCACACATTTGATACTTCATTTCCAACTCCACACACGATCACGTTTCCGCTATTTCCCTTCCAAATGCTGAATAACGCTGATCAAAAATCCAGAAAAATGTCAGTTCCGAAGCATGAATCATCACGGAGATCCATGCTGTGCGCAGATTTGAACAGGGTACGTCCCTTTGCATCCGCGCGTTTCCTCCATACGTTTGTTCCCCCATTCATCGTTAAGATAGGCATACCGTTGCATGGAGCAGACAATTGATTTTGACCGGTTCAAGCAATTACTCGCTACGCTTGAAAATTCCGAGGTCGCCATACGGATCAGGATGTCCGGTGAGCAGTGGAACGCGTTCTCGCAGGTGTTGCTCCTTTCAGAAAATGCCATGATCCTGCAGGAAGATGGCAAACGCAGAATTGTCATGAATCTGAAGAATATAGCGGAGTTTGAAATTGACAGCAGCATCCTCGACCTGGAACCAAATCTGCGATACGGGATTGATTATTAGTTTGGTTATTGGTTATTGGTTGTTCGTGTGGACGGGAATTAGGAATTAGGAATTAGGAATTAGGCATTAGGCATTAGGCATTAGGAACTAGGCATTGGGAACTAGGCATTGGGAATTGGAGGCACGACAAGCGCAGCGATGAAAAACAAATCCATGCCGACGCACGAACGCACCCACAACTCACTACTCACGCAGCTCGACCACAAGCATCACGCTATGAAAAACAAACCCACGACCCGCAGGCACCGTTCACGACTCACGATTCAGGATTAGTTGAGACG
>JBARAD010000270.1:0-1601 GCA_049791675.1 Chryseosolibacter sp. | reverse complement strand
GCAGGAGCACACTCCATGTAGCTCTGCGCTCTTCCAGAAAATGGGTGTTTTTGAAAACGTCCAGCTTCTTCTCCAGCGCTTCCTTGGAGGTTCCCGGCGCCAGTTCGATGTAACCCACCATGAACGTATTGTACCAATTCCCCGCCTGGTCAATGTCGAGCCATTTCGGCGCGTTTGCCCACGGGATCAACGCTTCGAATTTTATCGATGAATGCTTTGGCGGATCGTCCGCGATGGCGGCAACCGTGAATTCGATCTTTTCATTAACCAGGCGGACCGTTTTGCCCATAGCCTCCTCGTGACCAAAAAGCTCCTGCGCTTTTGACCTGGTGAGCACGATCTGGTTCGGTGTGGCAAGCGCCTTGCGTATGTCACCGGTGATCATCCGGAAGTCGAACATATCGGCGAAGCCGGGATCGACAACATGATAAGAAGTGCGCACAAAGGTGTCGTTATAGCCCATGATATCCTCTGCCCCATGGAATCTCGATGCATGCGCAATATCGGGATACTCTTTCTCCATTAGCGGGATCTGGGGCGTTACGATCATATCGTCATAGCCACCGTTGGCGAAGCTGTTACCAACGCGGTAGATCCGGTCGGCTTTGCTGTGGAATCGGTCGAATGAATTCTCGTACCGGATGATGAGGAAGAGCAGCAGCGCGGAAGAGAATCCTACCGACAATCCAAAGATGTTGATCAGTGAGTAGCTTTTGTATTTCAGGAAATTACGCCAGCCGGATTTCAAATAGTTGGAAAACATACCTGCAGACCATTTATGGTTTTGAAAAGGAATATCAATCGTTCGCCATGACATTGAACGCAATACGTCCAGCACGAAAAGGATCTTTGCCTTTCGAACGCCACGATCCTTGCAGCGCTTGTGAAAGGCCTCATGCAGATCTCCCTGCACTTCTTCGAGAAGGCGCGGGGCACTGAACCATTCGAGGAAATCGTCGGCCCAGCGGGGTGGTCTGTTCTGTTTCTTTTCCTCCATTGCTACCTACTTTAACTTCAGGGCGGGGATCTTTGACCACAAGCGGACGCGTTCATTGCGGATCTCGCGGATGACGTTGCGTCCATGCGCTGTTGCGACGTACAGCCTTTTCCGCCTGCCTCCGCGTTCCGGACTCGCTTCGCCCATACCCGACTTCAGCAGGCCTTTGTCCTCCAGCCTCCTGAGCACGGTGTGAATGGCCGGTATGGAAATGTCATGTCCTGTTTGCTTGTTGTATTCCTCCGCCACCGACACGCCATATACTTCGTCGAGATACAATGCGATCAATAATACAGCTTCTTCAAGATTGCCGAGCAGGTAGTTCATCTTCCGGAATTGTTTAAACCAAGATACAGTATTATTAATATTTGTAAAACATATCGATGGGAAAAATCAAAGGAGGGGAATAGAAACGTTGTACGTTGTAGGAACAAGGCATGCCTTGTTACTACAACAGGCACACTGGGCTCAATATTTTCATTACGGCGCATTTCAATGCATCATAATCTCCGACAGGAACAATGGTAATCTCTTCGTTCCCGGTCAACCCGCACGCGGTGGTGGCGATTACCGGAATGCCAGAGGCAATTGCTTTCACTAACCG
>JBARAD010000269.1:0-24387 GCA_049791675.1 Chryseosolibacter sp. | reverse complement strand
TAGAGACAAGGCATGCCTTGTCTCTACGACGCATGCCTACTGCACTTCCTGTGAAAACATTTGTTCGTAATGTTCGGAAGGGTGGAAGATCCCACCGCTTTCGGCATAAAAGGATTTATCCGTGATGTAAACACCGTTCCGGGTCTTGATCCAGGAGGCATTGGCCCTTGGATGATATGTCAGGATCTTATCCCAGTTCTTGTAATATTGATGCCCATTCGTTTCCTGCAAACCAATGCCAAGGTTGGCAAATGGAGCCAGGCGGGCCGCGACATTCTTATTCCAGTCGACAAGGATCGGGTTCACGGTCAGGTCCGCGCAGAAACACGGTATCTTCTTTTCATGTGCCAGCTGCGTGACGCGCATGGTCATACTCAAAGTTTTCGCGATGGCTTTTACCGCAATGGCGCCATAGCCCTGCTCGATGCGTTGCGCCGCATCCTCAACGGTATGTGCGCTCTCATCTGCTGCGATGGTCACACCCATGTCGCCGACATACACGTCGTTCCGCTCGCCAAACGGCTCCTCAACACACGCGATCTGCTCGAGGGCTCCGATCTTTTTTGCGTGATCCAGAAAACGGAAAAGGGAGTCTTTTTCGTCATACCTTTCATTGGCATCGAAGTAATAAGGGATCTTTCCGCTCTTGGTGTAGGGTGTTTCGTAATGCCCGATCGTTTTATGTACCGCTGTGAGAAATTCAATGTCTTTCGCCAGCATTTCCTGTTGCGTACCGGACGAGCCGATCTTAAGCTTCATGATAAAATATCCCTGATCGGCAGCCACTTTCAGTTTTTTGACATCGGTGCCCACACTGTATGATGGCATGCTGCCTACCTTCTCGTGCCGATAGGAAAGTCCTGGACGATATTGGGCAGGGATCAGATCATCGAAGTTCCTGATATTGTTTTCTGCTGCATATAACAACCACGCAGCGTTATCCACGCACACCAGCGCGTTCAATGCAAAGGTTTTTCTCAGGTCGGGGTTCCCTGTGATCTTCTTTCCGTACGCGTATACCTCGGGCAAAAGGTTGTCTAGCAATTCATTGGGATTGCTGAAAGTGTTCCCTTTCATGATTTGCAGCGCGCGTTCACTCATGGCATACATCAGCGCATTTCCTCCGGTTGTAGAGTGGGCGGCAAAGACTTTGTTGTCCGACCACAGCGGGCTTTGTCCCCCCAAACCTATTTTGTGGATGCCTGACTCCGATTCCATCCATGCTGCGACCTGCCAGCCTTCTGTGATAAAGCTTCCTTTAAAACGGTATGGAATCAGTGGCTCCCGCTCGAAATTGGAATCAACATTTTTTATCCTGATCTTCTTTTCTGGTTTCATAGGCGATTTCGAATGACTGTAAGAGTCGTGGGCAATTCCTGATAATCCGAGCGCGGCCATGCCGGCCCCGGTGTGTTGAACGAATTCCCTGCGGTTCATTTTATGGTTGTTTTCTTGCATGTAAACAGTAGTCAGTAAATAGTAATCAGTAATCAGTAAATAGTAATCAGTAATCAGTAAATAGTAATAAGTAATCAGTAAATAGTAATCAGTAAGAAGTAAACAGTGTATGAGACATCGAAAATAAGAAGGATTCGGTAATAAATTAAACCGCAACCCGCTTAATTTGAGGTGCCATCAATTATTATTTTCAGGAATGTTGTTCAGTGTATACCAGGCTTCTCCCGACCAGAGGGGTTCGCCGCTGGCGCTTTGCAGCGATTGCGGCAAGAGGAAATACACTACGTGTTGTTCCTTCAGGCCATCCATTTCCAGATAAACCTTTTTTCCGTCATCGGTGATATCCATTTTGGTGATCTTGATCTTTTCGAGATCGAGTTTGGGGCCACCGTAACCTGAAGTGCCTTCGTAGCGCCATTGCTGAACAAAGAAGTCGGAAGGTTGCAATTTCCGATGACGCTGAAGCGGCGTGGTAAATTCTATTTCGAAACCCCGCGGTTTGGCGCGGATGGCGAGCATTTCGAAGGTGGTTTTTCCGTTGTACTTCATTTTCTGAAGGCCGTACTGTTTTTCTTTCCAGCTCCAGCCGCCCACCATGCCGACACCTCCGACATACAGCGCGCTGTCAGGGCCCCAGCGCATGCGGTTTACGCCGGCTTCAAGTCCCTGTGAAAAACGGAACACCGCGCCCTGATAATCACCCTTGATTTTTTCCAGGAAATCCCGCTTGATCCCGCCATGGGTTACATCACCGTGGAGCATCTGGCCCTTATACGGACCGTTGTGTATCAGCACCGGTTCGGTCGGAGAGTTTCCGATCTCATTTTCAGGCAACCAGATGGCTGGGGGCGCAATAGGAGGGACTTCTTTCGATCCCGCGGGCAATCCCCAATGCATTCCGAGAAATTCCCCCTTCTTGACATGAATAAGTTTATTGGCAGGCGTCCATTCGCCCTGATTATCGGTGACAAATAGTTCGCCATCCACGCCCACTCCGATCCCGTTCGGTGTGCGCAATCCGTAGTTAAGCGACGAGTGGGTTCCGTCTTTGCTGATCCTGATGGTCCTGCCACGGTCGGGGTGCTGCCTTTCGTGCGACATCAGCCGCATTGCCATGGACAGTGTGGCGTAGAAATATCCGTCCTTGTAGACCAGCCCGAAGGCGAATTCGTGAAAATCACTGGTGACGCCCCAGCTGCTGCAAACAGTTTCGTAAGCGTCAATGACTTCGTCGCCATCAAGGTCTTTCAGACGTGTAAGCTCATGTTTTTGAAGTACATATATCTCGCCGTCAACGACCTCGATTCCCAGGGGCTCTGCGAGGCCCGAAGCAATACGCTTGACGGTGATCTTGCTGGTGTCTCCTGTCTCTACATGATCGAGTATGTAGAGGCCACCCATGGTGTCCCATGTTGTCACAAGTAAACGGCCATCCGGCAGAAATGCCAACCCGCCAACGCGGGGCTTGAAATCCTCCGGACGGATTGTCTGCACATCATAGCTGGGATGTATCCCTTCGAGCGCAGCGCCGAAGCCGGGTTTGGGTTTTTCTTTTTCCACTGTCTTCTTATCGCGTGAGACGAGATTGTAAGGCGCCTTTTCGGCGGCTTTCAGGGAAAGAATGTAATTGAGCATTTCGCGGATCTCCTTTTCCTCAAGGTTCGGGTGCGGCGTCATCATCGTGGTACCCCACACGCCGGATCCGCCTTCCCTTACCCTGCGCACCAGATACTCAATGGCAGTTTTTTCTTTTGGATATTTTTGAGCGATCTGCTGGAAAGAGGGACCGACAGTCTGGCGGTCAGCTTCATGACAGGTGAGGCAATCGCTCTTTTCCATCCAATACCGCCCCCTGTGGTCATAGCTTTCTTCCGCGGCAGGAGGAGTTTGAGGAGGCAGCCTCCGGAAATAAACTGACTGAATGGTTTCTTTGTTATGGTCGAGTTTCAGCGAAGCCTTTTCGGATTGAAGGGAAACGGTTGTTCCTTCGGGAACATGCTTGAGCGTGAAAGACCTTTCGAGACCTGGGTCGCCATTTTCATTCCGGATAAACTCAGGCCGCTCCTCGATGTGAATGGTGTCGCCCGATGTGAGGATCATCCAGTATTTGAGGCTAATCCGGTTGTCGCGGAAAACATATCCTTTGTTCACCATCCGTGAATCAACCTGCTTCCCGTTCACTGCTGCGACCCACTGATATTGCCGTGCACTGTCAGCAAGGTAAGATGTCCCCCAGCTCGTGGGTTGTACATTTTTCTTGTCGGTATACGCGGTGCCTTCCATGAGCACGCCACCTTTCCACGCTTTGTAGAGTGTGCAGGTTTGAAGGTCGTAGGAAACATAACAGGCGGAATCCAGTGCCAGCGTGAGCATTCTTGGTTTTTTATCCAGCACCGAGCGGAAGGCCCACGGCTCGATAGGCCTTTCGGGCAACGCCTTCTTCCGGTCACAACCGGATACAAGGATTACGGCAAACAGGAAGATCAGCGGTTTTTTAGACCGGTAAAGACTTGGGAATAAGGACATAGGAATTGCGAAATAAAAAAAATATTGTTCGGGGTCTTTTACTTTTTGTAAGGCCAGTTCAGGTGTTGATGAAGGAAGTCGAACGTTCCCTCTCCGCGCATGGAATGGCCTCCGTTAAAATATTCTATATCGGTCTTGTCACCCAGACCGAACTGGTCGTAAAGATATTTTACTTTTCCGTATTCATACGCAACCCACTCCGTTTGTTGCACCAGATCGTCGTGTCCCCGTTCTACCATGAAAGGCCGCGGGAAGATAAGGTACGCCATCTCGGCGTGACTGAAGGTGCTTCCAAGGTTGAACACCGGGATCTCCCATTCCATGCTGTTCATAAAGCCTCTGATGAAGTGCGTGTCCACCACCTTGCGGGAATAATCGCCAAAATCCCCTGAACAAATGGAAAGACAATATCCTTGCAACACAGCGGGTACACGCATGGCAGTCTCTCCGCCAAAACTGAGTCCGTAAAATCCGATACGTTCCTTGTCAACAAAAGGAAGTGTTCCCAGCCATTGCAGGGTCTGATCATGTTGTCGTATGATAAAAGAGAACATTGATCTGCCTACCGATGTTGCCTTTCTGACCAGCCACCGGTACTTGTCTTCACCGCGATAGGGGTTATAGGGAGCATACACGATAAAACCACGGTCGGCAAGTTTCGCGGCGGTGTTGTTGTAAGCGGTGTATGTCGGATCTACGAGCCTTTGGGGAAAGCCGTCGCGTCCGTGCTGACAAACGACGACAGGTCTTTTTTCTCCCGGCTTGAGATCTTTCGGAATTAGAAGGATGCCAGCAGCCTTCAGATGCGGGTAGACGTCAAGTTGGACCTCATATCCGGTCCACCGCTCATTGTCGTACAGCTTCCGCGTATGCGGATCCGCGGCCAGCATGGGTTCATCAAAACTACCGAGGATCTCGTTGTTGAAGCGCTCCCGGTATTCTTTGGATTGCGCTATAAACCGGGAAGGATCATGTGAAGGATGCTCCGGTTTTGTACTCCACGAGCGCTTTTCAAATTCGGGCATGATGCTGTAAAGGAAAGACCGGTTCCGTTCATAGTCAGAATCCCGTAACAGCCATTGGACATGATCTTCCAGCTCCTTTACCTGACGGGTCTGGCGTTCGGAGGTGTTGAATGCGCGACGATTGTCTGTGGGTGTCTCTTTGCTTAATGACAATGTGCTCTTTCCCCCAAGAAGTTTTGAAAGCGATTCGATCGCTTTTGGCGAACCGAATGGGACAGGCTGGTTGTTCGGGCCCGTGATCAGTTCTGTTTTCTGAAAGCCGGGTTTCGTCAATTGACCGATGCGTTGAAACTCCTGACGAACGGCTTTCCCATCGGGTGTTCTCAACATCCCTTTATAACCTGTTGATTGCCATTGACCGGTTTTGAAAGGCTCATCGCCATGTTTCACTGCCTGGTCGCTCGTCTCTGGTATACTGCTGTGTTCGATCACCAGCGCACGTGGAGCGATGAGGGATGCGATCTCGGCGTCGCCAAATTCGGAGAGCAGATTCCATACGTTCCGGTAAATGGGCTCGTCCCAGACCTTCTCGCGACTATTAAAATATCCGCTGACAAGCGCGGCATCGATCCTGCCATCGGCGGCAGCAGCGTAAAAAGCAAGGAGTCCGCCCTCATGATAACCCGCTACGCCTACTTTTGCTGCTGCGTCCGATTTCTTAAACCAGTCTACAGCAGACAGGATCTTTTGTACTTCATATCCGATGACATGACGGCCCATGTGGAAGGCCTGGCGATAGATCCATTCGCGGTGGGTCTGTTGATTCAGTGTGCCTGGAAACAGCAGATCGCGGTTGATGAGCGTGGGTATGAGCACCTGATATCCGTTCTCGGCAAGCCGTCTGGCAAATTGTGATTCCGGCGGAATTCCTTCCGCGAGGCCGGCAAGCTGCTCCGGAATCTGATCGGCGTCCGGGAGTGCAATAATATTTCCTGCGCTTTTTGTTTTAGGTTCCAGCAAAAGCCCTTCACCATACACCCTGTTCAAGACAGGCCACCGCACCTGATAGACGCGGTACCGTGACGTTTCCGCAATGATGAGCGGATCGTTGTCGACGGAAATTTTTTCCATGGTCACAGCCGGATGCTGTTCCTGCAACACCTGTTTGAAACTGTGCAGCGGCTCACTTTTCTCTTCCAGGCCGATCATTTTCATCAGGCGCTGCCTGTTTGGCGCTACTGAATTTTCATAATCTTCTTTTGAAGTAAAGTTCCGGTGCCAGTGCTTCGAACGACCGGCCGCAGCAGCGTTGATCTTTTCTTCTATGAATACATGTGCGCCATCGAGGATCCTGATTGAACGATCTTCCTCCGGTGTCAATGCCTTGGTTCCCGGGAACACCTCCGGCAGATTCTGATAGGGAAGATCCGGTTTTTCCTGGGCAGGTTTTTTTTGGAACCCTTCCGCAGTACCCCCTGCCAGGAGGAGACACATGCCGGCGAAAAAATATTTACGTGTCATCATATGCATCATATGTTTTTTCGGAAGTCCGTTTGAAATTTGATGTCGGTATCGTGGGGGTAAAGACAACACGCGTGGTCTACGCAGCGTCCCACATCTCACGTAACCAGGTGAGGTCTTTCTTCATGGCGTCAAATACGACCTTCTTGTCGACTGTAATTTCTGTTCCTCCGTGCTCAGCGCCACCGAGGGGATACTCGTAATGGAGTGATACGGGGACGTGGATGTTGTATTGTTTCAACAAGGCAAAGTAGCCTTTGAAGTCTACCATGCCTTCACCGAGCGGAACGTCCTCAACAACATACCCGTTCTTTTTCTTTGCCCAGACGAAATCCTTGATCGCCAATATTTTGACGTGCGGCTCGATCAGGCGCAAGCCGTTTCTCCAGGACATGCCTCCTTCCACGACAGCATGGCGGATGTCATACTGCACGCCGACATGTTGTTTATCGGCTGTGTTTACCATGTCCCACAATTCCCATATGGATGCGCCTGCCAGGTTACCGGAATGGTTTTGATAGCACCCGGTGATGCCCAGCTTCTTATTCAGCTGTCCAAGATCTTTTATCGTCTGCTGAAATCCTTCAATCGCCTCCGGGATACTTTTGTTGTCGGGATAGCGCAGCCAGTTCATGCGATAAAATCCGATCTTCAGCTTTGCCGCAGTTTCGAGCAGTTTTTTGTCGGCGCTGTTGGCAGCATCCTGAACTGCGGTGGTCATCATCGTATGCGAAAGTCCGGCTTTGCGGATAGCTTCTACTGCCTTGGGAAGATCATCTTCCACGCGTTCGGGAAGAACGTGACCTTTCGGACGCACGGTGAGATCGACACCATCAAAACCGATCGTTGCAGCAGCTTCAGCCATATCGCTGTAATTCAGGAACTGGAGGTGCTTCGAAAAAACATGCACCTTTAAGGCATTGGCATGCCCGAGATTCGACGGCCCTGCGGCTTGTACTGCGCCATTGGCAAAAGGAATGAATGACCCTGCCAAAATAGATTTTCTGATAAAATCCCTTCGCGATGAATTGCACTTTTCTGATTCCATGGTGTCTGAATGGTTAAATAAACTTTCTGTTCTTGAATTTAAAATCTGCAATCTTCAATCCTTTGCTAATTCCGGGGAACAAAATACTGATAGAATACCTCCCTTAATTGCTTTCCAAGGAGTTCCCAGTCTTTTCCCATGGGTTCTTTATTCAGTCCCTTGATCCATTCATAGTTGAGCTCGTACACGGTAGCATCGATGCCGAAGCGCGCGGCCATCCCTTCACCAAAGGACCCGGGATTTTTCACGTGCGAGGCGCCTTCCCTGAACCAGGTATGTTTGAATAATAAGTTTTCAAAGCGCTTCAGGTTCGCAGTATACCGGGCGTTGTCCGGTGTGGGAAGGTTCACGTGCAGATTTCCTCCCTGATCATTGTGGAGGTCGATGGCGAAGTGTGGCTTCTTTCCCTGGTCGATCATTTTCTTCAGCCACACCTCAAAGGCATGTTTCTCCGGGGTCAGCACGGCGTCGGCGGGCCGGTCCCATTCGCGGTTAAGGTCTTTTCCCAGGGTATTGAAACGGGTCCGGCCACGGGCAACGGCATCTTTGTTGGCCATGGGCATGATGTAAAGGCAATAGCGTTTGCGGTATTGCGCTGCGTCATCCTGGAGAAAACTGCGGATCAGTCCCTGCACTACCCAGTTGCCGCCGGGCTCCCACGCGTGGGCGCGGGCACGAAGAAAAACACGGTAGGGGGCGTTCGGATCTCCTGCACGGATGATCTCAAGCGGACGCCCTTCCGCAGTATGACCCACGGGCATGATCTCGATAAGGGGATTTTCCTTGATCTCGGCGAGCAGGTTTTCGAGGTCGCTGATGCGGTAAGGTTCCACGCTCGCAACGTATAGGCTGCCCGCAGACATCGGGACGGTAAACCGCAGCTGGTTGCCGTTGACGAAGTCTGCCGGAATCACGCGCCAGTTTCTCCCGTCTTCGGAAACGAGCGTATTTGTTTTCTCGGAGATGGGGACACCCTTCATGCCGTTCCACACATTTTCGAAGTTCTTCAGCAGGAAAGTGATGTCGGAGCCGGGCTCGCCGATCACCTGGAAGTGCCAGTGACCGTTCGCGCGATTGGGGGAGGAACGCTCATGGTCATAGATCATACTGACCTGCACGACGCCGTCCCCGCCGATCTCCCAGTCAAGTTGCGAAGCGTTCTCAAAGTTCGTGTTGATAAATATCAGCGGATGTTGGGTCGAGTCTACGGTCTGCGTACCATAACCCGCATAGCCCGCGAGGCAGACAAGAAACACGAAGACATATTTTAAGATTTTCATATCTGCTTTTTTGATGAGTTAAGATTTAAGATTTAAGATTTAAGATTTAAGATTTAAGATTTAAGATTTAAGATTTAAGATTTACGATTTAACATTCAAAGACCCGTTTCTAATTCCTAATTCCTAATTCCTAATGCCTAATTCCTAATTCCTAATCCTAGTGCAAGACAAAAACCCCTTCATCCTGATGCGTGGTCTTGTTTCCGAAAGCGTCTTCTGCTTCGAGAATGACCTTGAAGATCCCAAAGACCTGGTCGTGAATTCGTTGACTGAACACCTGGTCATTTTGTACGCGGTCTCCGTCCTGACCATCATCTTTCAGATCGGTTTCAATGGTTTTTTGTTTTTCGTCTTCAGGGACCAACTTCGCTTTTACACGTTGGACCTTCGCGCCATCGTAGATCTTTACCTGCAGGACATTATCTCCCGTTACCCACACGCGGCCAATAGCAGGCGACGTGGTGTCTTTTCCCCTCACCTGCAGTTTTATGATTCCCTGCCTGATAAGGTGCAGCGGGTGTGCGGGCTGCCAGTACTCGACAAAGAACGCGAGCGGATGATTCTGCGGACAGTCGGAGGCGATCACGGGCACATCATACTTTGCCGAACCTCCGACGTAGTCGAACGACGACCAGTCATCCGACTTCCGGATGTTGATCCCAAAAGGGTTGACGTAAGGATCTGAAACGGTAAGATCGGTGCGCCATAATTTACCCTGGTCGCGCACAAGAATGACGATCGATTCTCCCGGATTGGCGATACCATCACCGTTGCCCTTTCCGAGCAGGAGGGTATCCGTTTTCACAGCTCCGTCCACCACTGTGACCGTTCTTCCATCAGCGATTTCAAAATCCTTTATCTCCGGCAGGTTCTTCCGGAAGGGAATTTCAAAATAGTCGACCCATTCATTGTGATGATCATCCCGCAAGGTGAGTTTGAATTTCTCGATCTCAATGCTGTCTGCATCCACGCGCAATAACAGCGTCGTACTGCTTGTTTTTTTTCCGTTGGCCGCGATCTCGCCAAAAGAAATTTCTCCTTTCTTGATTTTTGCAGTGGGCCTCGTCGCGGTGACGGTGGCCCTTATATTTTTTGCCGGCGACAGACCCTTGTTCAATATGTTGATATTGACTTTCAGGTCTTTTCCATGGGTGGCCCATGGCATGCCCTGGAGTTCAACGTCTGCTATCGAAAGGTTGGGTTCATCAGTCTCCTTGTTGATGCCGATCTCGTGGAGCCCGCCGTCCAGGTCGATCGTCAAGCGGCCTTCATTGTCACTGCGAACAGTGCGCTGTGAAGTCTTTCCGGCTTCCGGCGCGACATCACTGATGGAATACAAGGTATTTCTTTCGTATAGCCCGGGCGTTTGGACCTTGATCTTTACAAAGGATAACAGCTCTCCGTCAGGAAGAAATTCTCTTACCGAAGCGCGGAAGCCGCGTGCATCGACCTTTTCAAGGATGGTGAATCCCGGGACGGTGCGGTCTGTCATCACGTGGTAATCCCAAACGGAGAAATCGGGATATACGTCAATGTGTCCCCATTGGGAGGGTTGCGCTGGAGGATTCTCGAAGGTCTTCATGATAAACGACAGCATCTCACCCATACCACAGGTGGAATGGGCAGCATCAAACACCTTGTAGTCGTAATTGTCGATCAGCTGGGGCCATATACGGTTCAGGTCTTTGTGGTAGCCGCGGATGAAATCTTTGTCGCCGTAATGAAGGCGTACATTCATCCCTCCGTAATTGTTGTACATATCAAGGTTGCGGTATTCTGCGGGGAAGTCTTTCGGGCCCACAATGAATTCCGGGGACCCGCAGAAATTTCCCGCGGCCGAAAGCAGATGCGGATATTTTCCGCCGATCCAGAAGGTCATGAATCCGCCCATCGACAAACCGGAAATGCCCCGGTGTGCGCGGTCAGGGATGGTTCTGAAATGGGTGTCGACATGTGCGACGAGCTCCGGAAAATACAGCGGGAACTGGCGATAGGTTTCAACAGGGCTGACGTTGTAGGGACGGACATAGTATTTTTCATCGGGGCTGCGGTTGTATCCGTCGGGCTTGACAACGATCACTTCGTTGGCCGATACAAAATTCTGGATGTTATCCCCTCCGTTGTCCGCGCCCTTGTCAAAATCCCCGTATGGATTGCTACTCCCAAAATAGCGCTGTGACCAGCCGTGGAAGAAGTAGATCACCGGGTACCGCTTCGCCGGATTGGTCCTGTAGCTTTGCGGCAAAAAGACGCGGAAATTTCTTGTCTCGCCAAAGATGTGACTGTAATGCCGGGAGTCCAGGATGGTGGCTTTGTCAGTATCCTGGGCAGGGACGCTTTGAAGGTATAATATTGCGGGAATGGTAAGCAGGGCTCTGAACAGAAACTTCCGGATGCAGGATGCCATAGGCTGGAAATGTGGTTTAGCGGGTTCGCGCAAGCACACAAGATAGATATATTTTTATGTGTACGCACCCGGTTTTGCATCACAGGTGCCATTCAAGGATTGACGGTTTGGCAGGAATGAATTGCATGCGCGGCAGCTGGCGTTTTTCCTCAAAAACCGGTGAAAATGGCAACAGAAGACCTGTGGTGTCTATTCAATAAGTTACGATTTTCCGCTTGCTTTTTCAAGTGCCCGGCAGGATGCGGCTACAATTCGGGAGGCTTTAATCGAGTCTGTCGGAGTAATTGCTGTGACGCCACATCCTGACCACCTTGCCGGTGGACGGATCCCTTTCAAAGATGATTTCCTCTCCGAGTCCCTCATCGCGGCGGATGCGGCGGAAGACATCGCCATGAATATGTTTCAGCAGGATCATGCTTTCAAGCGGGTTTTCTGCAGGAAGGTCCAGGATGGCGAGTTCCCCATACCAGTTGAGTACTTTTTTTTCAGATCCATAGGGCTTGCCGTTGTATAGACCCGTGTATTGGGAAAGGTCCGCCTCGCTGTTCTTGGTCTTTTCCCGTTCGCCTCTCAGAAAGATGTTGCGCATCTGGCTGGCATATTTCCAGGGATTTTCGTTTGAATTTGTCAACACGATCACAGCGAGCTTTTCCTTCGGATCCTGGAGTAGCATACAGTGATACCCGGGACAGGATCCCCAATGTCCTGTTAAGGTGCTTCCGTTGTGTTGGAATACGGCAAACCCCAGACCCCAATTCGCTTTCCAGTCGGGATCTATCCAGTGCACACGTTGCATTTCTCTCAGCGTGGAAGCGCTGAGTATCTCTTTCCCGCCATTGGATAACAGGCGGAATTGCCAGGAAGCAAATAGCGCCAGGTCTTCGACTGTTGATGCGTAGCCAGCCGCGGGTTGTATTGCTTTGGCATCGAATACTGGAATGATGTCGCGTGTGCCCTCCCGGTTAAGGGCCGAGTAACCTTTCGCCAGTTTATTACCCCAAAGCTGTGACGGTAAGGTTGGATATGTCTTGTTAAGGCGAAGCGGTTTCAGGATGTTTTCCTCAACGTACACCTCATAAGGTTTCCCTGAGATCTTTTCGACGACTTCACCCAGCAGCGTCATGCCGAGATTGCTGTACTGGAAATAAGTAGCGGCAGGATACAGCGTTTGCTGATCCTTCAGCTTTTCTGCGACCTGCTTTTTTGTGGGGAACTTGTAATCGGGACCTGACCAGTAGGGGAAGTCTGACTCGCGCGGCAGCCCTGACGAGTGGGTGAGTAGTCCGCGGATGGTGATGGGACCGCTGTCTTTGTATTGCTGACGGATGTTTCGCTCCGGCAGGATCGACGTCAGGGTGTCGTCGAGCCGAAGTTTGCCCTTCTCATAGAGCTGCATGATGGCGATGGATGTGAATAACTTGGTGATGGAGCAAATGCTGTACAGCGTTGCGGGTGTTGCGGGGACGTTGTTCTGCACATCCGCCCAACCATAGCCCTTGCTCCAGATGAGCTCCTGGTCTTTTACGATGGCGACGGAAATTCCCGGGATGTGGTCATAAGCCTGTTGAGCCTCCAGCCATGCATCCAGGTAGGTGAGTGCGTCCGGCAACCGTTCCGATGTTTCCCCCTGACCCTTCGAGGTGAACGAAAGGAGGCAAAAAAGAAGGATAATCGCACTGATCTTCATAGACAACACTAAAGATATTCCGGAAAGATAAGGGATTTTCACGGATGTGGATTGCGCAAATTCCACGGCTGGCAAATCTTTGGTTTCGGAAACGTACCCGACAAATCTCTGGAAGGCCGATCCTTATGTCAATGGTAATTGTGTTAATGTGTTAATGTGTTAATCTGTTAATGTTGGTCAATAGCATTTTAACCGGCTTTACTTGCCCGAATTGCAATATTGCGGGGTTGCTGGCCGGCTTGTCACATCAGGCGCGGTATGTGTCGCCGGATTCATTTCTTTTTCAGGATTCTCCTGAGAAAGTCCACGTAGCTTTCATGGGGTAGCTTCTTCCTGAGGCCATAGGCGCTGGTCAGGACATTCGGCGCGTCGTTGTAATATCTGAAATTGGCTTCTAAAATTTTCACGTCGCCCGTTTCCCAGTAGTTTCCCTCATCACTCACTTCGAGCCCTTCAAAATATCTTCCCGCCAGATACCGCAACAGGTTGATGACGGCCATGTGCGTCTCTGTGCCGGCGTACTGTGTACTTGTTGAAAGTATATACAGGAAGCTGCGGTGTTTCGGATCTTCCGACTGTCCGAATAATTCGAGGTTTATGGGACTGCACAATCGCCTGTTGGCTAAAAAGCAGAGCCAGACCGGTTCGCAGCGGGGCGGAGAAAACATGATGCCATAGATCGCATTTTTATTGGCATCGTTGTCAGACTCAGCGAGCGGAAATTGTTTTTGGAAAATATGGTATTTCCAGTTGTGGATCTCGGCGATATCCGTTAGCTCCTCGATCATTTCCGGAAGCGAGGCGCTTTGCCTGAAGGAACCGCTGTAATGAAAGGATAGTCCCATGATGTAAACAGTGTGATGGTGTTGACTTCATGGTGAACTTACAAAAATATTCCGGCGGTTCGTTGTCTGGTTTTCCTGATGATTTTTCAGGACCTGAAAGGTTTTCTTAAACTGTCAGGCGGTCATTTTCAGCGCCAGAACTCATCTTCGGCATTATCGACGAATTTGTTGTCCCCATGCAGCGAGGTGACTCGGTCGAGTTGCTCCTGACTGGCCACCTGCTGGATCTCGTTGAAAAGCACGCGCTCTTCAAACCGGATGTGGTTCTCCAGCATTTCCTCGATCAGGCTGAGTGACTTCTCTGTTTCTTCGCTGTCTCTAAAGAGACGGGAAAGTTTCCGGTGTTCTCCGATCGCTTTTTTTACCAGGAGGTTCTCATTTCCCAGGATCGGGAAGATGTGCTCTTCCTCTTCCCGGAAATGGGGTTGAATGTGATTTTCGAAGAACCAGTCGGCGTATCGTTTGATGCGGTGTGTTTCTACCCCCTTTGAAAATCCTTGCCTGATCTTCCAGCAGAGCAGCAGACTGTGATGGTGCTCGCGGCTCAGCGGTTGCAGGGCCAGGTCTCGTTTGATCGGTCTCTCTTTTTCCATCTCCGTGTTCATTGAAATTACCCACTGGGATAACTGAAAGTTTCCCGCTATGGTTCCGGTTGATTACATTGTTTGTAGTACATCGGGCAGTACAACGGCATGGTTAATCGCAGCGTCTTTCGCGGCATACAGCAGCGTAACCCGTTTTGTGTCACTGAGTTTGCTCAGTAGCATCAGTATTTCCGCTTCTTCTGCCAATGCCTCGCGGTAGCGAATGGTGAATTCTTCAAACCGGTCGGGCCGGTGGTCGAACCATTTTCGCAGGGAAGGGGAGGGTGCAAGGGATTTCATCCGGTCATCCAGCTTCGCATCCTCCTTCCTCACGCGGCGTGGCCATAAGCGGTCCACAGGCACCCGGTAGCGATCATCTGCCGATGGTGGCCCGTCAATGCGTTTGGTCTTTATGTTATGATGCGTGGGCACGCAGTTCTTTTTCGAGCACTACGGATTTCGGAAATAAGATGTTGTTCTCCAGGTGGATATGCAGGTGAAGATCGTTTTCGAATTCCTGCAGCAGGGCAAGGGTTACCCGGTAAGTGCCGCACGCATCTTCGGGCGCCGCGTAACCATCGCACAGCGCGTAGATTTTGCGGAAGCGCTCGCCTTCTGTATCGTGCTCGTGCATCATCATCTCGATCGGGTTTTGAACGGTGCCAAAGTAGGGCTCGCGTATCTCTTCACCCTTGCCGGTTTTTACCATTTTGCGGATAAAAGGAAACAGCACCAGTTCCTCCTTCTTCATATGGGCCGCGAGTTCGCCACCGCATTCATGAAAAAGACGTGTGATCTCGATGAGTTCCGGGTGGCGGTTGCCATGGACACGGCAGAGCTTTTCCAGGTACGCTTTCAGCTCAGGAATCCGCGACTCCACGTAACGGTGGTGTTTTTTCTCGATATAGTCCGCAAGCAGGTCGAGCGGCCACGACTGATAATCCGTTCCGCCTTCGGATGTTTGTTGCTGCATCGCTTCGATCTCATTGAGCAGTGCGTCCGGATCCATATTATTGGTTTTGCATACTTCCTTGATGCTTCGGTTTCCCTTGCAGCAGAAATCGATGTTGTGATTTTTGAATATCTGCGCTGTGCGGTAATCTTCGGCCACGATTTCGCCGATGGTTTTATTGTCAACAGTGATCATGATGGTATACGTTTAAAGGTTAAAATTCATCGTAGTATGGTGCCGGTATGTTTCCGGTAGTGTTCTATCTTGTAGAGGAACATCTCCGCCATCTTTCCTGCACGCCATTTGGCTTCGGTGGCCTTGTCGCCCGTGAAAAGTTCTTCAATGGTTTGGTTGAATAGCTCCATCCAGCGGTTGAAATGATTGTTGTCAACGGGCAATAGCGCATGCGGTAAAAAGGGCGATCCGTGGTACGTGTGTTCTTCGAGCAGCACGGTTTGCCAGAACCTGTACATCTTTTCGAGATGAACGGGCCACCGGTCCTGGATGACATCATTAAAAATTCCCGCGAGAAGATCGTCTTCACGCACCTTGCCGTAAAAGCTGTCTACCAGCAGTTTGATGTCATCGATGGTTTTTATTTCCTGGGCCATTAAAAGAAAGATTTATAGAGTTCCGGATTCCAATACATGATGAAATAGAAGAAGGCAAAACCTGCAAAGGATATAAGCAGCGCCCAGACCCATGCGGGGATGGCTTTCGGTGTCTCGGAGCCTCTGATGATGAACTCGTCATTGGTCTCACTGCCGTAAGCATTAATGGTGATGGGGATGTGCGTATCCACGACTTCATTTTCCCTGAGACCCACCACAGAGATCTCCGGACCATTGCGCACTTCAAAGGGAATTGTTTTCACACCTTCAACGCCCTTCGATGACCTGGCAACGACTTTGAGCTGATGTTTTCCGTCTGGGATTTTGGTGGTGTCGAGCACAAACTTCACAGGGGGTGCAAATTCCGCAAAGGGCCTCGGGTCCCCGTCCAGGAAAACTTTGATGATTCTTTTATCCATGCAAATCAGTTGTTCTCATTCAAGACAATATTTTTGATGTGGTCGGGGCTGGTTTCTTTTGGTTTGATGAGAAACCGGATGCTCATGAAGAGTGTGAACGTTACAATCACAAGCGCCGACCACGTGATGATGTAGTCAAGGGTGCCGGTAGGGCCTGCTCCATGCGTGATGTTCTCGAGTACTTTGGGTTGGTTTTTTTTGCATACCTCACACGCCAGTGAAGGAAAAGCGCTGACAAGGACGAATATGATCGGAAGCATGAATTTTCGCATGGCTCAGGGGTTCAATTCTCTCATGACAGCATCCCGTATTTTTTTGACATCTTCAGCGGAGACAACGGTGGCATGGTTGCCCCAGCTGGAGCGTTCGTGATTGGCGATCGCTGAAATTTCTTCATCTGAAAGCTGGGCCGCGAATCCCGGCATCTGCCCATACTCGCTCCGGGCGTCGTAACCCTGTAAAATGACACGCACCATAAAATCCGGATCATTGTTGTTCACGATAGGGCTACCCGCAAGGGGAGGAAATGCGCCGGCGAGGCCTTTCCCGGTTTCCTGGTGGCAGGCGCCGCAGTTTTGCATGTATAGTTTTTTTCCCGTAGCGGGATCGGCTACCGGCGCGATGCCAGTCTGCCCTTCGGCCAATTTTTGCTCCGGGGACTCTATGAATGCCGCTGTCGACGCCTCCGGGATCGGCGCCTGTTTTAACGTCTGGACGTAGGATATCAGTTGCAGTACTTCCTTCGTCGCCACAACTTTGGTGTTCCTATTTCTTAAGAATTGCTGAGGCACAGGTACGACAGTGTCATCAGCCGTGATCTCGGATTCCTCTTTCTCCCGGTATAACCACGGATATCCCGGCATGATCGACTCCTTCACCACGATCCTCGGATTGTAGAAATGCAACAGATGCCAGTCCTTACCGGATTGACGGATTCCTGCGTTCGTGAGATCAGGTCCCGTTCTCTCGCTTCCCAGCAAAGATGCTGATTGCTGCCAGCCGCTCAGACGCTGTTTGCTGTAGAAATAGTCCGAAGGCATTGATGGCCTGTCACCCCAGACTTTATCCATAGCGATGTTCCTTACCTGCTGCGTGTGACATGCCATACAGTTTTCTTTCACATAAATGTGAAGACCTTTCAGCTCCGCGTCGGTGAGTGCGTCCTGTGCGGGCAGGGGTTCGACATTTTGCAGTTGTCGCGCTGGTACTACGGCAATGATGATGCTGAGCGCCGCGTAGACAAGAAGCGCCGTGATGACAAGTTTTTGATGATCCTTATGAAAGTTAAGCATCCTGTAAAGTTTTGATTGCTGCGTCCCGGGTGTGTCTTTCTGTGGGAATATCCGCACCTGGATTCTGCCCGTTAAATTCTGCCTGTGGAAGCGATCGTTCTTTTCTCACCATCATATAAAAATTACAAGCGAACACAAGGTGTGACAGGAACATGAGCGTGCCACCGATGGCGCGCCATACCCAGAATGATTTCATGAGGATGACGGATTCAATAAACGGATTGCCTTCAATCCAGCTCAAACCCTTCAGCGTGCCGCCTGCCATCAGCGAGATCATGTATGCGAAAAGTCCGATGAAGGCCAGCCAGAAATGCGCTCCGACAAGAACCTGCGGCGGTTCCTTGCCCGTCAGTTTGGGAAGGATATGATAAATGCACGCCCAGAGGATAAAGGTGATGATGCCATACATGGTCATGTGGGAATGCGCCACATTGAAGTCCGTGAAGTGCCAGACAAAGTTGGTAAACCTGAAGGCCTGCAGGCTGCCTTGTGTGGACCCGACAAAATAGAAGACCACGCCGACAAGGAAGAATGGCAGTACATAGCTCTTGGAGATGTGATTCCAGCTTCCTTTCATGGTCATGAGGAAGTTTGTTGTGCCGGCGACAACAGGAATGAACATGCCCGCGCTGAATACAATGGCCACGGTCTGCAACCACCAGGGTAGGGGACTAAACACAAAATGATGTGTGCCGATCAGGGTATAGAAAAGCATTTGAGTCCAGAATGCGAGTACGCCGAGGGAGTAGGAGTAAATGGGTTTGTTGAGGGCGGATGGGAGGTAGTAGTACACGAGCCCGAGCGTGAAGGTCATGAACCACATGCCAACGCCCTGGTGCATATAATAGCCCTGGATCACCGTCTCTCCGAGGCCGGTCTGCAGGACGGGCACATAGCCGATGGTGACGAGTACCAGTGTCCAGATGAGTGCAGCCAGAATAAACCAGTTGGAGATATAGATTTCCGAAAGCTTGCGTTGGGCGACTGTCTTATAAAAGTTGAACAGCGTGAGGATGAGCCCCGTAGCGAAAAGCAGTGTGACAGGCCAGATGTATTCCCGGTATTCGCCACCGCCGTTGTTGATGCCCGCCATCAGCAATATGTCGCCGGTCAGGACGGAGATGTTGATGAGCCACCAGGCGCGCCAGGCTTGTTTATAACTGTAGATCGTGGTGTTGGATGTTCTCGACACGACAAAGTATGCCAGGCCGATCATCGCGAGCGACGCCCATCCCCAGAACACAGTATTGGTATGCACCGGGCGCAAACGGCCAAAGGATAGCCATGAGATTGTGTCCAGCTCAGGCCATACGAACTTCATTCCGAGATACTGGCCTGTCAGCGTACCGCAAACCAGCCATACTACGGCCGCACCGAGATACCATGTAATAATTCGTTTCAGTTTCGCGGGTGTTTCCAGATTTACCGGCGATTTTTTCTTTTCGTCAAAGAGCGGGTTGTCGGGTTCGTTGGTGATTTGTTGTATCAGTCCTTTGTCATCGTAGACATTCTTTTCGCTGCCGAGCTCATTTCCCGACAATCTGAAGTTGATGGCAACTTTTCTTCTCGCGAGGATTTCATCGATTTCGCGTCCGTCCATCCCGATCAGTTCCTGCCGGAAGGCGAGGTTTTCTTTCAGGAGTTGGGCGCGCTTCATGGTATTGAGATAGGAGGCGAGTCTGGCGGCGAGGATAATGACCGCGATGACGAGTATGATGGCGATCAGGATAAAGGTGCCGATGATTCCGGGGCTGGCCAGCCAGTTGTCCGTTGAAATGGCGCTGGCATTTTGCGCGGCCATTGGCAGCGGCAGGAGGGTGATGGCGCCGGTGATGGTTTTTTTACTCATTATAGGAAATTACGACCTTTTTATCTTTTATATGTTCAAAAAAAGAGCGGTTCTGTATTTGTCGGTTCACCAATCGAGGGTGCTTTATAACGTCCATCTGGTGGCCATATGCGGCGATTTGCCTGCTTTCATTTGGTCCCGACAGCTGCAAATTTAATGAACTTTGTATTTCGGACAAATTTATCCGAAATTATTTTCCGGGATGGAAATCTAAAATTCAAAGTTTAAAATTTAAGATTGAGATTTGTGGGAATTGGAAAGACCGGTTTTGGATTTGAAAAGTTTCAAAGCTCCGGCGGGGCGCACCCCGTGGCAATTTACCCGACTCCCCCAAATGCCTAATTCCTAATTCCTAATTCCTAATTCCTAATTCCTAATGCCTAATTCCTAATGACTAATGATAATGACTAATGCCTTGCAGTTTCCCCTGCGAGACGCCGGTCCAGCTGCAGAGCTGATAGAGCAGGCGGGCGCCGACATTCGCGTCCCAGTCGGTGGCGCCGGGAGAGACTTCGTTGAGGTCGAAGGCGATGATCTTCCGTCCGCTGGTGGCGACTTTTTTCAGGAGGTAGCGCGCCTGGGCGAAGTCGAGTCCACCGGGAACGGGTGTGCCGGTATTCGGACACAGCTGCGGGTCGAGGCCGTCGATGTCAAAGCTGATGTATACGTTCTCCGGAAGGTCGTCGATGATGCGATCGCAGAGGTGGTTCCAGGTCTTTCCTTCATACAGCAGGGATTTCAGGTCATCGTCAAACCACGTGCGTATTCTTCCCATCGAGCGTTTGAGCACGTCCAGTTCTTCGTCGCAGTAGTCGCGGATGCCCACCTGTATGAGGCGTGAGACCCCCGGCAGCTTCAGCGCGTTGTACATGATCGACGCGTGCGAATAGGTGAAGCCCTGGTATGCCTTGCGAAGGTCCATGTGCGCATCGATCTGAAGGATGCCGAAGCGCTCATAGCGTTCGTTGAGGAGTCGCAGCAGGCCGAGCGGCGTGCTGTGGTCGCCGCCGAGCAGGGCTACCATCTTTCCTTCCTTCATCCATTTTTGCGCCGTCGACTTGATATAGATGTTCAGGTTCTCACATGCTTCGTTGATCTTGCGCAGTCCGGGGTCGCCGGCGCTGATCTCACCACTAGCCGTACCGATGTGGTTTGCCGCCCAGTCGCGGAGGCGGACGCTTTCTTCGTGCAGCGAATGCGGAAACGGCAGCATGCTCACGCCGAGCTTCCAGGCATCCGGAATATCTTTGATGGCAAGGTCGACCTGCGATGAGGCGTTGAGCACGGCCTGTGGTCCGTCTGCGGTGCCGGAGTGATACGACACCGTCACCTCCCACGGTACGGGGATGATGACGAGCTCCGATGTTTCCGGCGTGAAGGGGAGTCCGAAGAGCTGGCCGGGTGCGCCGGCGGCGTTGGGGTTGAAGCTGGATATCTGGTCGGCTTTGGTCATCTGGCTGTTGGCGTGGCTTTTAGCGCCTGGCAATGTTGCTATAAAATTGTTCCGCGGATGTTGGGTCGCGTACTCCTCACGATCATTCGCGATTCACGAGTGACGACGGCGTGACGTAGTGCAGTAACTGCCCCGTATTTTCGCTCACGAGCTTCCACGATCCGGATTCAAATCTGATGACCACGACACTACCGGGCGCCATGTCGCCGACGTCGGCTTTGGTCAGATATTCCGCCAGGTAGGAGATGGAGGGGTTGTGTCCGACGACCAGCACCTGCCCGTAGCCGTCCTCGATATTATTGACATAATCGAGCAGCTGGCGGACGGAAGCTTCGTAGAGTGAATCTTCGGAGAGGATGCCGGGTTTTTCGCGCTTCATGCCTTCGGCGACGAGGCCGGCAGTTTCTGCTGCACGGACGGCGCTGCTGCAGACCATGAGGTCAAAGTCGATGTTCTGTTCGCGAAACCAGTTGCCGATGTGCACGGAATCTTTCGTTCCGGCCTGCGTCAGCGTGCGGCTTTTATCTTCCTGCCTTGATTCTTTTGCACCCGCTTCGGCATGGCGTAGTAAATACAGATGTTTTGGCATCGCTTTTCGGATTTAGGGTTGAAAGGTGCGAAAGGTCTGAAAAGTTTGAAAAGTAAAAAAGGCGGAACCTTTCAGCGGTTTTATACCTTAACAAGCTTCAGCCTGAACAAAAAAATCTCCGGGGTGTTCATTATTACCCCTGAATCCCGAAAAAAGGTATTCCAGCGGGAATTATCGCGTCGGTTTGCGGATCGCCGGAAACGGTTGAACCAGCCTTAAATCCGGCGTGAAAAACGCCAAAACTTTGATTATTTAAAAAAATCTTGATATTTGAACCCTTTGAACTTAACTAAAGGCATGTCGAAAAACCTTGTAATCGTTGAATCACCCGCTAAAGCAAAGACCATTGAGGGCTATCTGGGAAAGGATTTTACCGTCGCTTCCAGCATGGGTCATATTCGTGACCTGCCGAAAGGAGGGGGCGCCATTGATATAGAGAATGACTTTGAACCGACCTATGAGGTCAGTCCGGATAAAAAGGACGTCATCGCCAAACTAAAGAAACTTGCAAAGGACGCCCAGATGGTGTACCTGGCGAGCGATGAAGACCGCGAGGGAGAGGCCATCAGCTGGCACCTGAAAGAGGTGCTGGACCTGAAGGACGCCAAAACGCGGCGCATCGTCTTTACCGAGATCACGAAGAAGGCCATCCTCAATGCCATTGAAAATCCGCGCGGTATCGATGTGGACCTGGTGAATGCGCAGCAGGCGCGCCGGGTGCTGGACCGCCTTGTGGGCTACGAGCTTTCGCCTATCCTCTGGAAGAAGATCGCCACCGGGCTTTCGGCCGGCCGTGTACAATCAGTAGCCGTCAGGTTGGTGGTGGAGCGCGAGCGCGAGATCACAGAATTCAAGGTAAAATCATCGTATAAAGTCAACGCCCACTTCGACCTGGGCAACGGAAAGACGCTGGTCGCGGAACTTCCCGAGCGCTTTGAGACCGACAAAGCGGCGCAGGATTTCCTGGAGTCGTGCAAGCACGCAAAGTTCAAGATCGCGGACCTGCAGACGCGGCCTTCGAAACGGTCGCCGTCACCGCCGTTTACCACCTCGACGTTACAGCAGGAGGCTGCCCGCAAGCTTGGCTTCTCGGTGATCCAGACAATGATGGTAGCCCAGAAGTTGTATGAAGCGGGTAAGATCAGTTACATGCGTACCGACTCCGTGAACCTCTCGGATGAAGCGCGCCAGGGTGCGGAAAACCAGATCAAGCGGGCTTTCGGAAAGGAATTCCATCAGCTGCGGGCGTTCAAGACAAAATCTTCCGGCGCGCAGGAAGCGCACGAAGCGATCCGTCCTACGGATTTTTCGGTGATGGACCCGGGTATGGACCGCAATGCGGCGCGCCTGTACGACCTCATCTGGAAACGCGCGATCGCTTCCCAGATGGCGGATGCCGAACTTGAGAAGACGACGGCCACCATCAGCATCTCCACCAACCCCAGGACGCTGATCGCGACAGGGGAGGTGATCAAGTTTGAAGGATTTTTAAAAGTATATATCGAGTCCGGTGACGACGAGGATGAAGAAGAGAGCAGCAAGGTTCTTCCGCCGCTCAAGATAGGGCAGGACCTGAAGCTGGACGAGCTCGTTGCGCGCCAGATCTTCTCACGCCATCCGCCGCGTTATACGGAAGCGAGCCTGGTGAAGAAACTCGAAGAGATGGGCATCGGCCGTCCATCAACATATGCGCCTACCATCACCACCGTCCAGAAGCGGGGCTATGTGGTGAAGGAGATCCGCGAGGGCGTCGAGCGGAAGTACAATGTGTTCACGCTGAAGGACGATAACGTGGTGAAGCGTGAAGACTCCGAGATCACCGGCGCCGAGAAGAACAAGCTTTTCCCTACCAATACCGCGATGGTTGTGAATGATTTCCTGGTGGAGCATTTCCCGGACATCACCGACTATTCCTTTACTTCCGAGATCGAGCAGGAGTTCGACGAGATCGCCGCCGGCAAGCTGAAGTGGAAGAAGATGATCGCGGATTTCTACAAGCCCTTTCACAAGAAGGTTGCCACCACGGAGAAGGTGGAGCGTTCATCTGTCGGGAAATCGCGCGAGCTCGGTATGGATGCCAAGACAGGCAAAAATGTGTATGCGAAACTCGGCAAGTTCGGAGCCTATGTTCAGATCGGAGAAAATCCGGATGACAATGGTGGCGAGAAGCCGAAGTTCGCAAGCTTAAGGCCGGGGCAGTTCATTGAGAACGTCACGCTGGAGGATGCGATGGAGTTATTCAAGATGCCGCGCAGCATGGGCATGTTCGAGGACAAGCCCGTTGTGATCGGCATCGGAAGGTTTGGTCCCTATGTGCTGCACGACAAGAAATATGTCTCCATTCCCAAAGACCTGGATCCCTATACGATCCCGTCAGAGAAGGCGGTCGAGCTGATCGAGAACAAGCGCGTCGCCGATGCCAACAAGACCATCAAGGTGTTCGCGGAGAATCCCGATATCCAGGTACTGAACGGCAGGTTTGGTCCTTACATCAAGGCTGGCAAGAAGAACGTGAAGATCCCGAAGGATCGCGAGCCATCATCCCTGACGTTGGAAGAGTGCGTTACCCTTGCCGAGAATGCGCCTGAGCGCAAAGGCAGATGGGGCCGCGCTGCGGCGTCGCGCACCAACACGGCAAAAGAACCCGCCGTGAAGACATTGCAGAAAGCAGCGCCGACAAAGACAGCGGTGAAAAAAGCTGCCGCTGTCAAGAAGACTGCGGTGAAGAAGGTCGCCAAGAAATCTGCGGCGAAGAAGACTGCGGCGAAGAGGAAGAAGAAGTGACCGGTAACCAGTAACCAGTATTCAGTCACCAGTATTCAGTGACCAGTAAAAATAGTAGTAAGTAAATAAGTGACCCTGAACGTCGGAAGGGTTCCGATGTTCAGGGTAGGTTTGGAT
>JBARAD010000268.1:0-10537 GCA_049791675.1 Chryseosolibacter sp. | reverse complement strand
AAGTTGGGATGGTTTTCCTGTTGGGACTGATGGTCTTCATTTTTGCGAACGATATAATCAAGCTGTTCTGATTTGGTTGGTGGTTATTGGATTGTGCATCGGGAATTAGATATTAAGATTTAATATTTAAGATTTAAGATTTAATTAGAAAACGCCATTCATCCATGCAGGAGCAAGCGCAGCTATGAAAAGCAAACTCATATTGACGCACGAGCCCACTTACCATTCACGACTCACGATTGACGTGCGCAGCCTCGCTCCGGTGCGTGCAGCTATGAAATGCAAGCTCATATTGACGCACTTGTCACTCACCACTCACCACTCACTACTCACTACTCACCACTCACTAACACACCATCCTGCACATCGTGCGATGATGGAACACGTTCAAACGCAGTCACCCATTCACGATTGACGATTGACGATTGACGTGCGCAGCCTCGCTCCGGTGCGTGCAGCTATGAAATGCAAACTCATATTGACGCACGAGCCCACTGACCACTCACCACTGACCACTCACCAACACACCATCCTGCACACCTTGCGATGAATGGAACACGCTCAAACGCAGTCACCCATTCACGACTCACGATTCACACGCGCAGCCTCGCTCCTATGAAATGCAAACTCATATTGACGCACGAGCCCACTGACCACTCACCACTCACCACTGACCACTGACCACTCACCGGTCCCCCTCCCTCTCAATAACAAACTCCACCCTGCGGTTGAGCTTCCTGTCCTCATCCGTCCGTTCCTTCACGAGCGGTTTGGCGCTGCCGTACCCGATGGCATTGATGCGGTCGCGGTTGATCTTGAATTGATACACCAGATAAGCTTTGATGGCGTCGGCACGAGACTGTGATAAGCGCAGGTTGGATTCTTCACTTCCCTGTGAGTCGGTGTGTCCGGAGATGTTCAAACCGAAATGCGGATGATCCAGCAGGAAGTTTGCGAGCTTATCCAGATCGGCATGCATGGCGGGAAGAATATCCGACTTTCCATTTTCAAACTCGAGCGAGGTAAATGCAATCCTGCTTTCGATAGGTTCCGCCTCCCGGTGCATCTCCGTGTCTCCGTCGATGAAGAACAATTCTTCGATGCGAAAGAAATCTTCGCCCTGTATGATCAGTAGATAATTTCTTTTGTTGATGAGATGAAAATCAAATGAACCATCCTCTTTCAGGAATTTGGGAGCAACCTCCACGCCTTTGTCGATGTCGATGACAGAGACGATGCCTTTGAATGGTTTCTTTGTCTGAGAATTGATCAGGGATCCTTTCAGATGAACGACGGCAGTGGGCTGCGCCTCCATCGGTACGGGGAACGTATGCAGGTCGAGATTTTCGATATCCCCTTCGTCCGAGCGCGCATAGAAGAGCTGATTGGACTCTGAGTCGATCGTGAAGTAATATTCACTACCCGCACCGTTGACGAGCGGGCCAACATTTTTTGGCTCACCCCAGTTTATCTCCTGGCGGTATGTTTTATAGATGTCAAAGTCACCGAAGGTAAGGGGCTGACCATCGGAGCTGAAATAAAGTACATTGTAACGATGGTGGAAAAAGGGACTTACTTCATTGCCGCGCGTGTTGATGATGGGACCGATGTTCAGCGCTTTTTGCCAGTTCCCTTTGTCATCTTTCACGCTGTAATAAATATCCGAAAGACCGAATCCCCCCAGACGATCTGACGCAAAGAAGAGCGTGTCCCCTGAATGCGACAGGGAGGGATGTGAATCCCATGAGATGGTATTGATGTTTGTACCGAGGTTCTTTACATTACCCCATATACTGTCTGCTGTGAGCGTGGCTTCGAAAATATCGCAATTGCCGAAAGAATCGGGAGAATTGCAGCGCGCAAAATACAGATGCTTCCCGTCATTGCTGAGGCAGGCTGACCCCTCGTTGTAGGGTGTGTTAATTGTTTTGAACGGTTGCGCTTCCATCCACTGGTCATTTTCCTTCGTGGTGAAGAACAGGTCCTCATTATACGTGCGCCCGATACTTTGGATCCCTGAATTCCGCTTGGAGGTAAACAGGAGCAGGAAGTCAAGGTTTCCAATCGTTGGTCCGTAGTCCGCCTTGGGAGAATTGATCCATGATTCCATCTTGACGAGGACACCTTGCGGTGGTCGCAGCGTATCGATTTCTTTCCGGAATTCCACCAGCTCATAGTATTGCCGCAGGGGAACATAATGCTCCGCCTTTTCAGTATTGATACTGTCGAATTCCGCCCGCACTTTGCCGATATCCGTATTCTTGCGATAATGTTTCAACACAAATTTGTACAGCAGAACTGCCTCTCCGGGCGGGCCGTATTTCTCCGAGAGCCGGGCAAGCTTCCAGATCATGGGCGTGTTCGCCGAAAAATTCTCGATCCCGAAATTTCCAACATACGACTTCAACACCTGATATGATTCTTTTTCCGCAAGTGATGCCTCCAGTCGCTGAAGGCGCAACAGGATATTTTCGTCCTTGTAAAACTTGATTCTGTTGATGTTGGGAAAATTAAAGATGTCAGATTGGCCGTAATTTGTCAGACTATCGTTCAACTGGACGACCCCACCGCCTTTAAATTTATTTTTATTCCGCTGTGCGCCGGCAGCAGCACAGAGAAGAACGCAAAAAGCGGTTAATACGATCAAAAAATAGGTTTTCACTTAACCTTTGTTGTTAAATGGGGCTCAAACACAATAAAGTTGTTACATTTTTACTTCTTTTACAACTCGGCTGGCACTACTATTGTCCAATTAACCTTTTAAGAATCAGACCAACAATACTTTTCGTTGTTGTGTCAAACTGACATTCAACCACATGTTCAAAACCTTAGCAATACAATTGGTACAAGAGGAGTCGGACGATCTTATTCAGATGATCAACCCTGAACAGGATAGTGATTTCAAGCCTGAAGATCTTCCGGAGGAACTTTCCATATTACCCATTAAAAATACTGTTTTGTTTCCCGGTGTCGTCATTCCCATTACCGTGGGAAGGCAGAAATCCATCAAACTTGTCAAGAAGGCTTATCAGGGAAACCGGATCATTGGGGTCGTTGCCCAAAAGAATTCTCAGGCGGAAGAACCGTCTGTAGAAGATTTGTACAGGACGGGCACGGTGGCGCGCATCATCAAGATGCTGGTGCTGCCGGATGGAAATACGACCATCATCATCCAGGGAAAGAACCGCTTCAACATACGTGAATTTGTGCAGGAGGATCCTTACCTCACCGCAAAAATTCAGTTGCTCACAGAGCCTGTGCTCAACATCAACGGCAAGGAAGCCAAAGCGCTTGTTCAATCGTTGAAGGATGCGGCGTTAAAAATATTGAAACTCAATCCGGAAATACCGCAGGAGGCACAGGTCGCCCTGGATAATATTTCCAGCATGTCGTTCCTCGTTCACTTCCTCGCGAGTAACCTGAATGTGGATGTAGCGGACAAGCAGAAAATACTCGAAACACAGAACCTTATCGAACGCGGCACACTGTTGCTGCAATATATGTTGCGCGATATACAGATGCTGGAGATCAAGCACGAAATCCAGAAGAAGGTGCACACCGACATCGATCAGCAGCAACGCGATTATTTCTTGCGACAGCAGATCAAGGTGTTGCAGGATGAGCTGGGATATGATGGTCCGGATAAGGAAGTTGAAAAATTGCGCAAGCGCGCGGAGAGTAAAAAGTGGCCCAAGCCTGTAGCGGAACATTTCAGAAGGGAACTTGAAAAATTACTGCGCATCAATCCGATGGCCGCGGAATATCCGGTGGCGATGAATTATGTGGAGTTCATGCTCGACCTTCCGTGGGGCGATTACACAGAAGATGATTTTGACCTGAAGCGCGCGAAAAGGATCCTCGACAGAGATCATTTTGGGCTGGAAAAAGTAAAGACACGCATCCTGGAATACCTTGCCGTGCTGAAATTGAAGAAGGACATGAAAGGACCGATCCTTTGCTTATACGGACCTCCAGGCGTTGGTAAAACATCTCTCGGACGTTCGATAGCCAAGGCGTTGCAACGGAAATATATCCGCATGTCGCTGGGCGGTGTGCATGACGAGGCAGAGATTCGCGGACACCGCAAGACGTATGTGGGCGCCATGCCCGGAAAGATCTTGCAGAACATCAAGAAGTCGCAATCATCGAACCCGGTATTTATCCTGGATGAAATTGATAAAGTAAAATCTGATTTCAGGGGAGACCCATCATCAGCGTTGCTGGAGGTGCTGGATCCTGAGCAGAACAACGCGTTTGGTGACAACTACCTGGAAGTCGATTACGATCTCTCCAAGGTGTTGTTCGTTGCAACGGCGAATGCGCTTGATACGATCCATCCTGCCTTGCGCGACCGGATGGAGATCATCGAAGTTACCGGATACACGCAGGAGGAGAAAGTTGAGATTGCCGTCAAGCACCTCATTCCGAAACAGTTAAAAGAACACGGCCTCAAATCCACACAGGTAAAATTCACGAAGCCGGCGGTTGCGAAAATAATCAACAGCTACACACGTGAATCCGGCGTGCGGAGTCTCGAACGCAAGGTGGGAACGGTTGTACGACATATAGCCAAATCCGTTGCAATGGAGGAGGACTATGACAAGGTAATTACAGAGGCTTCCGTAAGGAAGATCCTCGGCGCCGAAATTCACGATGAAGAGCTGTATCAGGGCAATGACATTGCCGGCGTGGTGACGGGTCTGGCCTGGACACAGGTGGGTGGTGAAATACTTTTCGTGGAATCAAGTCTGAGCAAAGGCAAGGGCGCGCTGACGATCTCAGGTCAGTTAGGCGAGGTGATGAAGGAGTCGGCGATGGCCGCATTATCGTACCTGAAATTCAATGCCGAAAATCTCGGAGTAGATCCCCGCATCTTTCAGCAATATGATCTTCATATCCACGTTCCTGCCGGCGCTGTGCCCAAAGACGGACCCTCTGCAGGCATTACGATGCTGACTTCACTGGCCTCTATCTTTACCCAGCGGAAGGTCAAATCGAAACTTGCCATGACAGGGGAGATTACGCTGCGGGGGAAGGTCTTGCCGGTCGGAGGGATCAAGGAAAAGATACTCGCAGCCAAGCGCAGCGGAATCAGGGAAATCGTTCTCAGTGCCAAGAACCGCCGCGACATCGACGAGATTGAAAAACACTATCTGAAGGGTCTTACATTCTATTATGTAGACACGGTGGATGATGTCCTGAAAGTGGCCCTGTTGAAGGAGAAAGTGGCGAAGCCGATGACGTTTACACTCACCGAACCCAAACTTCAAAGTTATATTCATAATTGATGCAGGAAATTCCCAGGTCTTAATGTGATTCGTGCGTAAAATTGTAGCCTTTGTTTTTTGTTCGGTCGCCACCGCCGGGTGGGCACAGATCGGGGGGCGTCAGGCATTTGATTTCCTGCTTATACCAACACATGCCCGGCTTGCGGCAATGGGAGGTGTCAATGTTTCTTTGGCGGACAGGGACCTCAATTTTTTTCACAATAACCCGGCGCTTGCAGGCGATACGCTCAATGGTTTTGTTTCGGCCGCCTATCAGTTTTATGCCGGAGATGTAGGCAATGCCATGTTTTCCTATGCGCATGATTTCGGAACGTTCGGACAATTGCTGGCGGGAATCCAGCACACGAACTATGGAACTTTACAGGGCTATGATGAAACGGGAATGGAAACACTTGAGTTTTCCTCGGGTGAAACCGCGGTCGTCATCGGAAAGACCCATGAAATCGGGAATTTCCGGCTGGGCGCAACAGTGAAAGCAGTATTTTCAAGTATTGCAGGCTACCGGGCCAGCGCACTGTTGATGGATGTCGGCGGAATTTTTTTACACCCGGAACAGGATCTCACAATCGGACTGACAATAAAGAATATGGGCTTTATTTTCTCTGAATACAGTAACACCAGTTCAAGCAAGGTCCCATTCGATGTTCAGGCCGGGATCACCCTGAAACCGGAATATATGCCGCTGCGGTTTTCACTTAGCGGTTATCACCTGGTGCGATCCCGCCTCCTGGATGCGGATCCGGCCGTGACGGGTGAAAGATCTTCCACATTGAAAAAAGTGTTCAGCCATCTCAACCTCGGCGCAGAAATTTTATTGCATCGAAATGTCAATGTTCTGGCCGGTTACAATTATCTTTTGCATCAGGCCTTACAGGTGGAAGCCGGTGGCTCAGGCGCAGGCTTTTCATACGGATTTTCTTTATTTGTGAAACCGGTTGAACTCATTTTTAGCCGAAGCGCATATACCGTCGGAAATGCAGGTTATTCATTTACTTTGTTGACCAATACAAACTATATTCTCAAAAGGAGAACTAAAAAATTATGATGGACGCGAAATATTTAACGCCGAAGGAAATTGTCGCCGAACTTGACAAATACATCATCGGGCAATATGAGGCGAAGCGCAATGTGGCCATCGCGCTGAGAAACCGTTGGAGAAGGATGAATGTGAAATCTGACATTCAGGGAGAAATTGTTCCGAACAATATTCTGATGATCGGCGCCACCGGTGTTGGCAAGACGGAGATCGCGCGGCGGCTGGCGAAGATCGCCGATGCACCGTTTGTGAAAGTGGAAGCTTCGAAGTTTACCGAAGTAGGTTACGTCGGGCGCGACGTGGAAAGCATGGTCCGCGATCTCGTAGAGCAGTCGGTCAATATGGTCAAGGCAAGGAAGAAGGAAGAAGTAAAGGAGAAAGCCGCACTCATCGTCGAGGATATTATATTGGATGCCCTGATCCCGCCGCTGAAAGCCCAGCCTTCGCGGTCCAGCACAGGTTTCGGAACGAACATCGAAGGAACCCCTGCTTCGGATGAAGAACTGAACGAACGCACGCGCTCACTCTTTCGTGAAAAGATCAAGAACGGTGAGCTGGAGGACCGGAAAATTGAAATTCATTTCAAGGGATCCTCAGGCCCCAACGTCGGTATGGTGGGCGCCGGCATGATGGATGAGGTGTCCATGATGAATCTGCAGGAAATGCTGAACGGAATGATGCCGAAGAAATCCAAGAAGCGTAAAGTCACCGTTGCGGAGGCACGCAAACTATTGCTGGAGGAGGAAGCCGCCAAACTCATCGATATGGACGAAGTGAAAGAAGAAGCGATCCGCCGGGCCGAAGATGCGGGCATTATATTCATTGATGAAATTGATAAGATCGCATCCGGTTATAAGAAGGGTGGCGGGGGACCCGACGTGAGCCGTGAAGGCGTGCAGCGCGATCTGTTGCCCATCGTAGAAGGCAGCACGGTCAATACCAAATACGGTGTCATTAAAACGGATCACGTTCTTTTCGTTGCCGCCGGGGCTTTTCACATTTCCAAACCATCTGATCTTATCCCCGAACTCCAGGGACGTTTCCCCATCCGCGTGGAGTTGAACAACCTGACAAAAGATGATTTTATCAGGATACTGAAAGAACCCAAAAATGCATTGTCAAAGCAATATCAGGCACTCTTCGAAGCCGAGGATGTAAAGATTTCTTTCACCGACGATGCGATCGAAGAAATTGCCGGAACAGCCTTTGCACTCAACGCAGAACTCGAAAATATCGGCGCGAGAAGATTGCATACTGTCATGAGCAAATTGCTGAATGAATTGTTGTTCGATGTGCCGGATAAAGTTCCTGCATCATCCGACCTCACGATCGATGCCGCTATGGTGAAAGAAAGGCTTAGCGGTTTTGTGAAAAACAAGGATCTGAGTGAATACATTCTTTAATGCGCTTTCTGTTCCTTGCCTCGATCTTATTGATTTCTCCCCTTGCATGGGCACAAAATGATGCGCAGTTAAGTGAAACGGACGCGGTAACACCCGTGACGGAGGATAAGGACTCCGTCAGGAGATATTATATCAAGCAGTTCCCCGAATACTTTTTTGTTTATCCTGTGCTGAAGCAGCGCAGCCTTCATTTTGAATTGGCGAAAAGGGACAAAAGCTCCACACTCACCTACAAACCGAACAATACCTACAACCTGGGCCTCGGCGTCTATTTGTTTGAGTTAGGCCTGGAATTGAGTTTTGCGATCCCCCTGAAAGAACAAAGTCTCGCGCGGTTCGGAGAGTCAGAAGCGCGCGACATCCAGTTGAATGTCTTATCAAAAAGATGGGGCGCCGATGTTTTCTTTCAGCGCTACAAGGGGTTTTATCTGGTTGACAAGGAAAACGAGCCGCTTCCCACAGAGCCCTTTCCTCAGCGCCCCGATATAAACACGAAGAACTTTGGTATAACAACACACTACGTTTTCAATAACCAGAAATTTTCTTTCCGGTCTGCCTATAATTTTGCAGAAAGACAATTGTACAGCAAGGGCTCGCTGCTTTTGTTTGGAGCCCTGAATACTTTTCGCGTCAGGGCCGACTCTTCGATTGTCAATGGTAACAGGCAGCGCCAGTTCGGTGAGCACGTAGATTTTACACGGCTGCGTTATACTACCTTTGCGATCGCGCCCGGATACACTTTCAACCTTACCTATAATAATTTCTTTCTTAACACGACCCTTGCAGTAGGACCGGCACATCACTGGGTCAACTATGACCTGGAAGCCAGCCCTTCGACACATCACGATACGGACATCAATACTTTTGTCGGTGCCCGTGTCGCGATCGGCTACAATGGTTACCGGATCTTCGGCGGGATCAGTTTCATTTCGCAGGGAAGCACCATCAAATTCGATTCCGTAAATTTCTCCAATAACAACAGTGTCTTCAAGATCCTCGTAGGATACCGCTTCAGGGAATTTGGCATCCTCCGGAAGCGTGTCTGGGATATGATCCCTTTTGAGATTTAGACGGCCACGGACCACAGTCCACGGACCACGGCTCAACGGTTTTTTGGGAAATCAAAAAAAACAACCTCGCCCTCTCCCCAGCGTACATCCGTCCATGATTTGACAGGAACCTTCACACAGACCACGCCGCAGGTAGGAATATTGTCGGTGACAGATTCGTTGCTAAGCCTGTTTACAAAATCCGTCAGACCGGGATTATGGGCAAAGACCATGATCTCGTCATTGGCGTCATGGAAGTCACGGACAATCGACAATAGCTGTTCGTCCGTTGCGTGATACAGTCTCCGGTCAGTGTCTACGCTATGGAGACTGTAACCCAGTTGTTTCGCGATGATCAGACACGTGGATAACGCCCGTTCAGCAGGACTTGACACAAGCATGTCGGGATGCGGATCCTTTTCCTTCAATCGCTTTCCCATCCGCGGGGCATCGCTTCTTCCCCGCGCATTTAACGGCCGGTCAAAGTCATCCATTAAAGGATCCTCCCAACTTGATTTTGCATGCCTGACGAGATACAGTGTTTTCATCTTTGCGCAAGCCAATATATAACAGTAAGCGGACAATTTAACCGCTTGTACCGGAGGAACATGCGAAGGAGGCGGCAGGTGGCAGGCCTTGCATTATTATGCCTCCGGCATAGGGTCAAAGGATTGTAAAGGTTTACAGCAATCCTGATCCCCCAGAACTCCCTGATAAATATTATCTTCGCAGCCATGTTTTGGTCAAAGTCTTTCAAAAGGAAGTTTCGCTATACGCTCGTATACTGGTTGGTTCGTTCATTGATCGGGTTCTCGGGAATGTTTCCGAGAAAGGCATGGTTGACCGTTTGCGGCTGGCTCGGTTCCATCGGCTATCATTTTGCGGGTAAAACACGCAGCCTTACACAGAAACATCTCACGATGGCATTTCCGGCGCAGCCCGCATCAGCCATACGAAGCCTTGCCAAAAGAAATTTCAAGATGCTGGGAAAGAATGCCGGTGACATTCTGAGAAGTTCGCGGGTGAAGGACCTGCATGATCTGGAAAAATTCTTAAAGACCGAAGGGCTCGAGAATTATGAGGCCGCCCACGCGAAGCATCATGGCGTTATTTTCCTAACGTGCCACCTGGGGGCCTTTGATCTTCAGATCACCAATATGGCCATGCGCGGGTTAAACCCCAATATCATCGGTACCCCGCTGAAAGATGAACGGCTGAACGACCTGCTCTGGAACTACCGCAACCTCCACGGCGCCATACCCATTGCGCGCGGCAAGGAAACTTTCCGAATGATCAAGGTCTTGAAGTCCGGTGGCTCCGTGGCGTTACTGATCGATCAGGATACGAAAGTGAAAACGGTCTTTGTCGACTTTTTCGGAATGCAGGCAGCCACTCCGGTAGGGGCCACCATCCTCGCTTTGAAAACCGGCGCCGCCGTGATACCAACTTATATCTACCTGGGAGAAGACAATCTCCAGCACATGCACATTCTTCCGGAAATACCCATGACGATAACAGGTGATGAGGACCACGACATCAGGTTCAATACGCAGGTCCTCACCAATTTCATCGAAGAGAAGATCAGAGAGCATCCTGATCAGTGGGTGTGGATGCACGAGCGGTGGAAGACGCAGGCAGGGTAGACCACACACAGTCCACAGACCACTGCTGGCTGTGGACCGTCGACCGTGTTATTTCTTGAATATGAAATAGACGGCAAGGATCAGGAAGAAAAAGCCAATCAGATGATTGAGCCTGAAC
>JBARAD010000267.1:0-6832 GCA_049791675.1 Chryseosolibacter sp. | reverse complement strand
TGATCGAAGGCGTCGTCAGCAAATGCGTAGCTGAAAACATTTCCCGGGAATAAGCGATTATAGATTGCCTGCACATTACTGATGGCCTCAGAGAAATCATTGCTGGCAAGCAAAAGGGATACATGCTGGCCTCCTGTTGTCGGGCCAAACACAATACTTTGCTGTTCCTGATGAGCGGAAGACCAGTTGAAGTCTTTATATACCCCAATGACACGTGCATCGTATCCTCCGACATTCAACGCTTCGTCTACTGCTTCCGCCGGAGACCGGAAGCCGAGCGTCTTTACAGCTGTCTCGTTGATGATGATTGTCCATGGAGCGTTCTCATTATCTGATTGCGTAATGTCCGCAAATTCTTTTCCCGCCACCAGCTGAAGCCCATACAAGGAGGCAAAAGCTGTGTCAATGTAAGTCGCGACACCGCGTATTGCGTTGGTGGGATCGTCTGTGGCTTTGCGGATCGCAGCACCATTCCAGTTGAATCCCCTGCCGGGTAATGACGAAGACGCGGAAGCTTGCCGTACAGCAGGAATGCGTCGTACCTCCTGGAGAAATGTGGCTGTTGCAGCAGCGCGGTCTGTTTGCTCCGGTAAAACCCGAGGTGCCTGCACGGTGAGGATCTGCTCCAGGTTGAGCCCTATATCCATACCGCGCATATAGCTGAGCTGGTTATACACAATGACCGTCCCGGAGACCAGCACTATAGATGCGCTGAACTGCAGCACGACCAGGCCGCGGCGGAGCCACAAGTGTCCGCTAAAAGATCCTGCCTTCCCTTTTAATACTGATACCGGTTTGAACGAAGAGAGCACAAAGGCCGGATACAGGCCGGCCAATAAGGTACCCGTTGCGAGCATGACGAGCAGGGCTGCCCAAAAGCCCGGATTCATCCAGAGGTTGACGGACAGGCGCGTTTCAGCAAGATCGTTGACCAAGGGTATAAGCGCTGTGACGAAAACGACGGCAATGAACGCGGCACTTATATTCATCAGCGCTGACTCACAGAGAAACTGGATGATAAGCTGACCCCGCCGTGCGCCAACGACTTTCCGCACGCCGACTTCGCGTGAGCGATTAACCGCACGCGCGGTTGCCAGATTTATGTAATTGACCAACGCAATCACCAGTGTGACAAGTCCTATCACCAAAAAGAAATACACGGTCCGGTAGCTGCCCGATACAATTTTCACCGCACTCCCGATCTCGGAATTCAGGTGAACATCTCTGAGGGGCTGGAGGTTCAGGGCCGCGTCTGCGCCTTGCTGGCGAATGATCTCACCCCTGTGAGAAAGATATACTTTTGTCATTTTAGGCTCAACGATGGCAGGACTTGCTTGCGGATGAAGTTGAAGGTATGTGCTGAAGTTATTCCAGCTCCAACCGCCTTCCGGTTCACCCGAGTATTCTTCGCCGCGAAGAAGGTCGTCAACAGGAAGCAACACATCGAACTGAAGATGTGAATTGGCGGGCGTGTTCTGGAATACGCCGGTCACCCGATAACTTTTGTCAACCGCTCCCGTCACTTCCAGTACCTGGCCCTCCGGGTTAGCTGTTCCAAAATACTTAAGCGCGGCAGAAGCAGAGACGAGCGCTGTCCCCGGTGTCAACGCCATGCCGCCATCCCCCGACAGCATGGGTACGGTGAACATTTTGACGAAGCCGGGATCGGCGTAGATGATCCTGTCCTCCTCAAAGACGCGGTCTGGGCGCGACTGGGTCGAAACAATAGCATTTTCCGAATGAACGCGCGTGATCTCAAGGATCTCGGGAACGCCCTGTGCCAGTGCCGGCGCCAGGGCCTGTGCCGTGTATGATTGACCTTCTTCCAATTCATCGCCGCTTCGCGCATAAGCCTGGAGGACCCTGTAGATGTCCTTCTCATTTTTGTGAAACCGGTCGAAGCTATACTCGAAGGCCACGTACTGAAATATCAGTAAACAACAGATCATGCCGATGGAGAGGCCGAATATATTGATGAGCGAAAAACCCTTCTTGTTGAGAAGACTTCTCAATGCAACTTTGAAATAGTTTTGTATCATAGGAAAAAGTCAGCTCGATTCCTTTTGTAAGTGTTTTTATCGGATTAACCGGCCGATGCGATCCTACTAATATATGATTGGCGGTTCATCAGCCCTTCGGTGGCAACAGGAGTGCCATAATTAATTCGTCGAAATCACGCCGGAAACCTGTATAAGGTGTTCAATCGGTGTGCGTTATTGAGACCCGGTATGTCGAAAGCGGACATAGTTTCTGATGAAATCAGTAGGCTTTAATAAATGCTGAATTTGCCCGATCTTGGATCCGGACAATCGTCCTGACGTTACAGGAATACAACACTAAACTCGTAAAATATGAACCAGTCAATCAAGCTGTTTTTAGTGGTTGTCAGTTTGATATCGATTTTGCGATTTGCTCATGCGCAGGACCGACGCGAGACTGAAATACGACGACTAGAGAACCTTGAAAGAGAATCAGTATTGAAGTTTGATTCCGTTACACTGTTCGAAGAGATCTGGTCTCCGGACATGGTCATCAACACTCCCGCCAATGTTGTGGGGACTGTGGAGGGGACTAAACTTCAACTAAGATCCGGCAATTTGAATTATCTTTCATTTGAAAGGGATATCGAAAAAATTTCCTTTCATGATAATGTGGCAATCGTAATGGGTGGCGAAAGAATCAGGCCACACGGGAAGCAGATGAACGCAGGTAAACTGGTAACCCGGAGATTCACGCATGTTTGGATGTATTCGAACAATCGTTGGAGTATAATTGCCCGCCAGGCAACAATTATAAAAGTAGAGTGAGAGATGGGTAATCGACCTGGGTTATCCCCTTTTTGTCCGGAAAGATTTCGCTGGTACGGTAGAAGATTGCCCAGGATCGGGACCTCATTCGGAAATGTTTTCTTGTCCCAATGCAACATTCGGGTAAGGCAAGACGTCTTACGTAGACATACCGGCCGCTCCCATGCTCAAAAACTACCTCAAAGTCGCCATTCGAAATCTCCTCCGCCAGAAAGGCTTTTCCTTCATCAATATCTTCGGCCTTGCACTGGGTATCAGCTGTACGGCACTGATCGGGATGTGGGTCAATGACGAACTGAGCTATGACCGTTTCCACAAGGGCTATGATCGCATCTACCGGATCACGGCAACCCTCCCCGAGATGAAGGTGCATGCCGCTGTCTCTTCTGCACCATTAGCGCTGGCGATAAGGAACGAGATAACGGGCGTAGACGAAGCGGTCCGCATCAGCAATCTGAATCGCGACCTGATCCAGGTTGGTGACATCAAATTCGAAGAGAAGGGTGTTATCTATGCCGACTCGAATTTCTTCAGGGTCTTCACCTTTCCGTTTATTAAAGGAGACAGCGAACGCGCGCTTCAAAATCCGGAAGGTATTGTCATCACGGAAGAAATGGCCATGAAATATTTCGGCAGCACCGACGTGCTTGGCAAGACGATCCGTAAGAATAGTAAAGACGACTTTACCGTGACAGGCGTTATTGCCAACGTTCCCGACAATTCTCACCTGAAGTTCGATTTTGTCCAGCCCATGCGTTATCTCGCACGGACAAATCATGATCTCAAGAACAACGTCTGGGATAATTTTAACTACTTCACTTATCTTAAACTTAACGACAAAGCCCGGCAATCTAAGTCAGCCATCGGAGATCTCGAAGAAAAAATGCAGGCGCTCTACCGGAAGAATGAACCTGTATTGAAAGTCGGGTTCGTACTGCAGCCCCTCGCCAAAATTCATCTTCACTCCAATTTTCTCGCGGATATTCCCGGTCACGGCAATGCACAGAATGTGTATATTTTTACGGTGGTTGCGGTGTTTATCCTGGTGGTAGCGTGTCTGAATTTCATGAATCTCGCCACAGCGCGTGCGGCACGGCGAGCCAAGGAGGTTGGTTTGCGCAAAGTGGTGGGAGCGATCAGGCCGCATCTGATGGGGCAGTTCCTCGCGGAGTCGCTGGTCGTCGCCCTGCTTTCACTCATCGTGGCATTGCTGATCATTTATCTTATTCTTCCATACTTCAATACACTGGGAGGAAAGAATCTTGCGCTTGATTTTACGAATGTGCAGATCGTCGCCGGGCTCCTCGGCATCACTGTCTTCACAGGTTTGCTGGCGGGTAGTTATCCGGCGCTCTATCTCTCCGGGTTTGTCCCGGCTGCGGTACTGAAAGGGAATTTCGCAGGCGCCGGGTCCGGCAGCCTGTTCAGAAATACGATGGTGGTGATCCAGTTTGCAGTGTCTATTTCATTGATTGTCGGCACAACGATCGTCTATCGCCAGCTGAAATACATTCAGCACCTGAATCTGGGCTTCGATAAAGAGAATCTGTTGTATGTGCCGATGACAGGAGAGATGTGGCCGAAATATGACGCCCTCCGGGCAAGTCTTGGTAACAACCGGTTGACCAGTCAATATTCTTTTATCTCCGACCTGCCCACGGAGTCTTCCGGTGCAACGATCAGTGTGGAGTGGCCAGGAAAGGACCCCAATACCCAGCCACTGTTTTACCACCTGGCTATCGACGAGCATTTTGAAGAAGTATTTAAGGCGACTTTTCTCGAAGGACACGGGTATGGTGAAAATGCGCCGGCGGACTCCGTCAATATCATTGTGAATGAAATGGCATTGAAGACGATGGACATGTCGCTTGCGTCAGCCGTGGGAAGAAACATCACTGTGTGGGGCCGTGAGCGAACGATCATCGGTGTGGTAAAAGATTTTAACTTCAAATCGGTCCAGCAGGCGATCGGGCCGATGTTCCTGAATCGCAATACATGGGGAGGGTATGCCATGGTCCGCACGTTGCCGGGTGAAACGGAAAATACCATTCAGGCGCTTGAGCAGATATGCAGGGAGATCAATCCCAGCTATCCGTTTAACTACAGTTTTCTCGACCAGGATATTGCAAACCTGTACAAGGCTGAGCAGCGCCTTGGGACTCTTATCAATGTCTTTGCTGTGCTGGCGATTGTGATCTCATGTCTCGGACTTTACGGCTTGTCGGCATACCTCGCAGAGCGTCGCACGCGCGAGTTGGGCATACGGAAAGTGCTCGGCGCTTCGGGATTCCAGCTTGTGTATCTGTTGTCGGCTACATTCACCCGGCCTATCCTCATCGCCACTGCGATTGCAGTACCCCTCGCGTGGTACGGGATGAGCCAATGGCTTAACGGCTTCGCCTATCATGTATCCATAGAGTGGACGATTTTCCTGGTCGCGTTCGTGTCCGCCCTTGTCATTGCATGGCTGACCGTGAGCTTTGAGTCGATCAAGGCAGCGACGAGCAATCCCGTGAAGTCGCTAAGATCGGAGTAAAATTCAAGATCCAAGATCTAAGATTCAAGATTTAAGATCTAAGATTCAAGATTTAAGATTTAAGATTTAAGATTCAAGATTTAAGATTTAAGATTTAAGATCACTACTGTCCGGTAAAAGTAAGGGAGGAATTGGTTAAAACCCCTCCCTATCTAACTTTGTAAAGTTCCACCAATACAATAGTTAGAATGAGCAAAAGTAAATTTTTTACCGGACAGCCGATCTTCTCTCAGGTACTATCTTTCGTTCGAAAAGTGCGGGTTGATCGAATTGCAGCCGACTGCGACGCCGATCACTATTGCCGCTATTTTTCGACGCATAACCATCTGGTCAGTATGCTTTATGGGGTTTTTAACAAATGTAGCTCCCTCAGGGAGGTTTGTACGGGGTTATCAGCTTGGGAAGAGCGGATTCACCATCTCGGAATAGACCGATCGCCCAAGCGGAGCACGGTAAGCGATGCCAATAATCGCAGATCGGAGGAGGTCTTCGGAAAGATTTATGAGGATCTTTTGTTAAAGCATCGGCATTTTTTACCGGACAGCCGAAAGAAAAAACCATCGAAGCTTTACATAGTGGATTCAACAACAATCAGTCTTTTCCAGGAAGTAATGCGTAATGCTGGACGCAGTCCGGCAAATGGAAAAAGAAAAGGAGGAGTTAAGGTTCACACGTTGATTCAAAGCGATGAAGATGTTCCCTGCATGATGCGTTTTAGCTCTGCTGCTGCACATGACAGTCCGTTTCTCAAGGAAATCCAGCTTCCTGAGGGATCGATCCTTGTGTTTGATAAGGGCTATAATGACTATGGACAGTTTCAGCGATTTTCTGATGAAAAGGTCACCTGGGTCACACGCAAGCGAAAGGGGGCGGTATATAGCATCGTTGAGCAACGGCCTGTCAGTAAAGCCCAAATCGATCAAGGTGTTAAAAAAGACCGGTTAATTACCTTAGGTCATCGTCATCATTCAAACCCCACCTTGGTCCAAGCACGATTAATTAACTACGAGGATACACAGACCGGAAAAAAATTTCAATTCATTACCAACAACACAAAAATGGCTCCGGCAACGATTGCCGCACTTTACAGGAAGCGCTGGCAAATCGAGATCCTTTTCAAAAGGTTTAAGCAAAACTATCCGTTAAAGTATTTCTTAGGTGACAGTGAAAATGCAATCAAGATCCAAATTTGGTGTGCCCTAATATGTGATTTGCTCATTAAGATCATTAAATCCCTCGCTGGCAGGAAATGGTCATTCTCGAACCTGGCAAGTATCATTCGAATCCATCTGATGACTTATATTGACTTGTATGCGTTCTTGAAAAATCCGGAGAATGCACTTCGATCAAAATCGACATCACCGCCCGCGCAGCCTTCACTTTTCCCAACATAGGGGGGGTTGCAAAAAAAATGAAATGTAAAAACAAGGAATCCAAGCAAGAAATGGCCATTCTATTTCGAATCACTATTTATACCGGACAAGAATGA
>JBARAD010000266.1:0-1748 GCA_049791675.1 Chryseosolibacter sp. | reverse complement strand
GTCGATCATTGATGCGATGCAAGATACAACGACCACAACCGTTCAACCGCTACTGGACTATTTCAATCATCTAATCCCGTTGAACAAGGAGGAGAAAGAGCTTGTCAGGGCAAAGTTCCATCCCCATCCTTTTTCTAAGGAAACAATTTGCGTTGCAGCACGGTGACACCTGCCAGTGCTGGGGGTTACGCCCGAGTTTTTGAGCCGGATCCGCAGCCGGATGGCAAAGGGGGACAAGTAGGTCTTAAACCAGATCAAGACTTTTTCTTAAACCAGGTCATTGGTGCGACCTGGTGGTTTGATGTTGCTTTGCATTATCAAATTATTCATCAAACAAAAAGAAAAAGTATATGTCAACTAACAAATCTAAAGTAGCCGTAATCGGCTTGGGAAATATCGGAAAGGTCGTTGCTTCAAATCTTGTTAAAGGTAATCGTGAAGTAACCATTGCAAGCCATAAGATTGAAGACGCAAAGGCACTGGCATTACAGCTTGGTTCGCTGGCAAAAGCTGTTGATGTAAAAACTGCAATCAACGATGCTGACATCATTGTCCTGTCGGTTTGGTTCAGCACCATACAGGAGCTTTTTAAAGAATATGCGAATGAACTTCAAGGGAAGATCATTATCGACCCATCCAATCCAATCGCTCCGGATGGAAATGGCGGATTCAGGAAAATCATCGGCGCCGATGACTCAGCGGGACTAATTCTCAAAGGGCTACTTCCAAGTGGTGCAAAACTTGTAAAAGCACTTGGTTCACTAGGGGCCGGATCACTAGCCGCTGAGGCTTTCAAGAATCCTGGCAAAGTACTGTTTTATGCTTCGGATGACGAGAGCGTGAACAGCGCGGTTGAAGCGTTGATCAAAGACAATGGATTTGAGCCGGTTAATATCGGAGGAATCGATCAATCAATCAAGATGGAAGTTTTTGGTGAACTGCATGAGTTCGGTGCACTTGGTAAGGCAGTGACCAAATCTGAATTGAAACAAGTTGTCTAATAGTTATTCGAAGAAAAACTTCTCACTATGAAAAGAATTCAATTGTCCGTTTTGTTATTGGTTTGCACCTTGACTGTATTTGGCCAGAAGGAGAGACTTACGCTTAGAAAGCAAACATTTGAATTGCATAATGTTACAGGCTCTATCATCAAGTTCGAAGGGGCTAAAGTGCTGAAAATAGAAAGGGATTTAAACGCGCTTCCTTTTGATGTAAATAATGTCGAAGGGACGGTTGACGAACCTCACTATGCCAGGCTTGTCAGCCTGGAAGACTTTGAGAACGGCACCATAGAAGTGAAGATGTATAGTCAGATTCAGGATCCGCCGCCTTATCCCGGAGTTGCAGGTTTCATCGGCATCTATTTCAGAATTAAAGAAGACGATTCGGCCTTTGAGGGAATTTACCTGAGACCCAAAGTCGGGAGAGCCACCAGACAGATGTTCAGAAATCACGCAGTTCAGTATATTTCCTATCCACATGCAAAATTTGATACACTAAGGAAGAGCTATCCTCCGGGCTCATACGAAGGATCTGCTCCGGTTTCACTAAATGAATGGATTAAAATGAGAATTGAAGTAAACGGCCAAACTGTCGAGATGTTCATTAATGATATGAAGCATTCTTCGTTCATCGTAGATAAAATGTTAGGCAAGCATAAAATCGGAGGCGTTGGATTGTATGTTGATATTGGGACTATTGGCTACTTCAGAGATTTGAAGGTCACTAAAAGAAAGTTTGTCGCTCCT
>JBARAD010000265.1:0-2053 GCA_049791675.1 Chryseosolibacter sp. | reverse complement strand
CGCGCCAGTTGAATGGATGAAGGTTGGGCGTATACGGCTTGTTCTCGGCGGGACCTAGCCAGAGATCCCAATACAGATCCTTGGGCTTCTTACTTTCGTCAGGCGCTGGCATGGCAAAACCCTGTGGCCACACCGGTCGGTTAGTCCAGATCTGCACTTTTGAAATTTTACCCAGCTTCCCGGAATCGACCCAGCCCTGAACCATTTTCAACAGCGGATTGGATGCTCCCTGGTTTCCCATCTGGGTAACGACTTTCTTCTGCCGGGCCATCTGCGTGAGCATGCGCGCCTCCCGGATGTTGTGGGTCATCGGCTTCTGAACATACACATGCTTTCCGCGCTGCATGGCAAAAGCCGCTGCCGGTCCATGCACATGGTCGGGAGTGGAAATTGTCACCGCATCAATATCCTTTTCCTGCTCGAGCATCACGCGGTAGTCGTTGTACAACTTGGCTTTCGGAAAGTTTTCGACAGACCGTTTCGCTGACCCTGAAAAATCAACATCACATAACGCAGCGATTCGCTCACGACCGTTTACGGAAGCATTCTTGATATCACTGGCACCCTTCCCTCCTGCTCCGATCGCGGCAAGAACAAGCTGATCGCTGGGCGCGGTAAAACCAACGCCTCCGAGCACATGCCTGGGCACAATAAAGATGGAGGAAGCAACCATACTTTGCTTGATGAATTTTCTTCGTGAAGAATCGGATTTCATGCTATCATGTTTATTCATTGCAGGAGATTAATTTATAAGAACAAGAACAATTTCGTTTTCAATATAGAAAATTAAGCAATAATATCAATTCCACAAACAGCGAGCAATCACTTGAGTTCTCATAGCAGATCCTTCCCTCCTACGCCAAGGCTGCAGCAGGCGATACGCTCCCGCATCATTCCGCACATACCCGCTCCGGAATTAGGTTGCCGATAGGAGTTGTGGTACTGCCCGCTGATTAAATACAACCAATCCTGAGTGGAGAACGAGCGCAGGGATCTGCGAACGAAGGACCCCTGGTATGCCTGCACGACCGTTAAGCACGCAGCCTTTATCACTTTAGCCTTTACAGGGATCCGTCCCTCCTTCGCTTCTGACAAATCCTCGAAATCTGCTAACTTACCGTTACTTATCAAACTTTAGTCATGAAGATCTACCCTTTAGTTGTCGCACTCATCCTTTTTCCCGGAATATTGTTAAGTCAATCAAAGAACTCCAACTACTCCGGGAATCCGGTTTTCCCGGGGTGGTATGCTGATCCCGAAGGAATTATCTTTCAGAACAAATACTGGATATATCCTACTTATTCAGCGCCCTTCGACAAACAAGTTTTCCTCGACGCATTCTCATCGCCTGACCTCGTTCACTGGACGAAGCATGAAAGAATTCTCGATACTGCCCGCGTGAAGTGGTCCAGGCGTGCCATGTGGGCTCCCTCCGTGATCGAAAAGTCAGGAAAGTACTTTCTTTTCTTTGGAGCGAATGATGTTCATGAAGGTGAGGTCGGTGGTATCGGTGTAGCAGTAGCAGACAATCCTCAAGGACCGTTTCAGGATTACCTGGGGAAACCGCTTATCGGAGAAATCCACAATGGCGCTCAGCCGATCGATCAGTTCGTATTCAAAGACAAGGATCAATATTATCTCATCTATGGAGGCTGGCGCCATTGCAATATCGTCAAACTAAAAGACGACTTCACAGGACTCGAGCCCTTCCCGGATGGCACAATTTACAAAGAGATCACGCCTGAAGGCTATGTTGAAGGACCCTTTATGTTTGTGCGCGACGGAAAATATTATTTTATGTGGTCGGAGGGAGGATGGACGGGACCTGACTACAGTGTAGCCTATGCAATCGCAGACTCACCGTTCGGACCATTCAAGCGTACTGCCAAAATTCTTCAGCAGGATCCGAAGGTTGCAACGGGTGCAGGGCATCACTCCATCATACACGAACCGAAGAAAGACAAATGGTATATTGTTTACCACCGGAGACCGCTAACGGAGACAGACGGAAACTCACGCGTAACCTGCATCGATGAGCTTCAATTTGACAAAG
>JBARAD010000264.1:0-8558 GCA_049791675.1 Chryseosolibacter sp. | reverse complement strand
TTGTTTATGAGAGCATCGCAATTATTATCGATTGGTTAGCCCGTAATTGCTGTATAATCTACCCTATCCGCTGACAGGCGAGCCTGCGAATCCTGCGCCGGCAGATATACAGGTACCAGGAATCAATCCTGCACCGACCTGTAGTCCCCGCCTGACATCCGGAAATATACCGGGTTTTCCGTTTCCGGTGTTCGTGCCAGTACAAGAAATAATTTTCCTTAAAATAGTTGAAACCTTCTTTCAACAAGCCTCGTTCATTAAATTAAACAAATGATTAAAATATCTGTTTAAAGTAATATCTTGCAAGTAGGTCGCTCACAAGGCGGAATATCATGGCCAAAACGAAGAAAAAGGAAACGCTGGACCTCACTACCGAGGAGAAGATCAAAGTAGCTGCACTGAAAATTTTCATGCAGAAAGGCTTTGCCGCCACCCGCACGAGAGACATCAGCGAAGAGGCCGGTATCAATCTCGCCTTGTTGAACTATTACTTCCGCAGTAAGGAGAAACTATTTGAATGGGTAATGCTTGAGATCCTGCAGAATTTCTTCCGCGGCATTACACAGATCTTCAATGATGAAGCCAGTACCGTCGACCAAAAGGTAAAGATGTTTGTGAATGAGTACACGGAACTGCTCAAGCAGCAGCCGGACCTGCCTCTTTTTATTTTTCACGAGCTGAGAATGAATCCCGAGAAATTTGCTTCTAAAATGGGCGTACACGTCATCTTCAAATCACTTTTCTTCAAACAGCTGACCCAGGATATTCAGAAGAGTAAGATCGCCGATGTTCATCCACTGCATTATGTGATCAATATGATTGGCATGTGTGTGTTTCCGTTTATTGCGGCGCCCATTTTCAGGCACGCTGCGGGGGTCGATACGAAAAGCTATGCTGAACTGATTGAGCAACGTAAAACACTTGTTCCACACTGGATGAAATTGATCATGAAGTCGCGCTAGTTTACAGAAGTTGCGTTATATAAAGTGAACCGGATCACTATGAAAGCGTTATTAACAAGTGCCTTAAGTTTCTTTGTTGTCTTTTTTGGTGCTGGGCAGAACACCCTGACCATTGAAAGATGCTATGCCCTTGCCGAAGCAAACTATCCGCTTTCGGCGCAACGCGACTTGATTCAAAAGACAAAGGATTTGTCCATAGAAAATGCATCCAAAGGTCATCTGCCGCAGATCAGTCTGGCAGGGCAGGCGACGTACCAATCGGATGTGACGCGTATACCCCTGGAGATGCCTGGCATTCAGCCTTTGAGCAAGGATCAGTACCGCGTCTTTGGCGAGATTTCCCAAAACCTTTACCATGGGGGACTGATAAAACAGCAGGAAGAAGCTGAAGAAATTAGTGGCGCCATTGATGCTGGTAAACTTGACGTAGATCTCTATCAGCTGCGCAACAGGATCAATGACCTGTTCTTTGGGATAGTACTGTTGCAGGAACAAAGAGCGCAGCGTGAGCTTGTGAAGCAGGATCTCGTAGCGGCACTCGGAAAGGTCGAAGGAAGCATCCGGTATGGCACGGCCCTGAGAAGTGCTGCAGATGTGTTGAACGCTGAATCGCTTCACGTTGATCAGGGGATCATAGAATTGGAATCAGCCGAAGCATCCTACCGGGAAATGCTGGGGCTTTTCATTGGTGAGCCCGTTCTGAGTAGCACCCTGCTGGCCAAACCCGACTGGTCCATGACCGATGAAACAATCGCCCGTCCGGAGCTCCGCCTGTTTGATCTTCAGAAGCAGGACATTGAAGCAAATCGTGCGATGGTTGCAGCGAGGAAAAAACCGCGGATCGATCTCTTTCTGCAAGGCGGTTACGGAAGACCTGCGCTGAATATGCTTGATAACAGCTTCGACACGTACTACCTTGGCGGTGTCCGCTTCACTTGGCAACTATCCGGTTACTATACTTTCAGGAGGGAAAAAGAAGTTCTCGATCTCAGGCAACAGTCACTCGGTGTTCAGGAGGAGACGTTCCTTTTCAATACAAACCTCACCTCCCGGCAGCATCACGCAGAGATTGCGAAACTCCAACGCCTCCTTGCGGTGGATGATGAGATTATTTCCCTGCGGAGACGCGTTCAGGAGACCGCTTCCGCACAACTCGAAGAGGGTGTCATCCCGGCCACCGATTACGTACGGGAAGTGAATGCTACCGGCCAGGCCAGACAAAACCGGGTACTGCATGAGGCGCAATTGCTCATGGCCCAGGCAAGATACAGATTCACCAATGGTAACGAATGAATTTTACAACCATGAAAAGTATATCCATCCTGTTGTTTACAGCGGTACTGCTCAGCGCTTGTAGTAACAATGATTCCGGATTTGATGCCTCCGGCACTTTCGAGGCGGATGAAATAATCGTTTCCGCCGAAGTGACCGGAACGCTGCAAGCATTCACTGTTGAGGAAGGAACCACGGCGGAGAAAGGACAGCCCCTGGGCTGGGTTGACAGCACACAGTTGCATCTCAAAAAGAAACAGTTGCTGGCCCAGATCGACGCCATCCTTTCCAGGCGGCCTCATATCGCCACGCAGCTCGCCTCCTACCGCGTTCAGCTTGAAACTGCAGAACGCGAAAAGCAGCGCGTAGACAATCTCTTGAAAGTCGATGCTGCCACGCGCAAGCAGGCAGATGATGCCAACGCACAGGTTGCTGTTATCAGGAGGCAAATGCAGGCCCACCGCTCTTCCCTCGATGTTTCCTCGCAGTCGCTTGTTAGCGAAACTTTGCCGCTCTCGGCACAGGTCGAACAACTGGATGATCAGTTGCAGCGGTCGCGGATCATAAATCCTGTTAGCGGAACCATTCTCAACCAGTACGCGGAACCGCATGAACTGGTAACTGTCGGCAAACCGCTGTACAAGATCGCAGATATCTCCACGCTGCGGCTACGTGCTTACATAACGGGAAACCAGTTACCGATGCTGAAGCTTAATCAACGTGTGACCGTATTCGTCGACAATGGTTCGGCCGGATACAAAGAATATCCCGGTACAGTTTCATGGATCAGCAGCAAAGCCGAATTCACGCCGAAAACCATTCAGACAAAGGATGAACGGGCGGATCTTGTATACGCCATCCGGGTGGATGTAAAAAACGATGGTTATCTCAAGATCGGCATGTATGGTGAGGTGAAGTTTTAAATGATCGCTATGGTCTCTATCCGGAACCTGACGAAGAAGTATGAAAAGGCACCCCTTCCTGCCGTCGATTCGATTTCACTCGAAATACCGAAGGGTGAATTGTTCGGACTGGTCGGACCTGATGGCGCAGGTAAGACCACGTTGTTCCGCATGCTCACAACGCTTCTGTTACCGGACAGCGGTACGGCATCGGTGAGTGGTCTCGATGTCGTTAAAGATTATAAATTGATACGAAGCCGGGTCGGTTATATGCCTGGAAGGTTCTCCCTTTACCAGGACCTTACGGTCGAAGAAAACCTGAACTTCTTTGCAACACTTTTTGGGACAACGGTAGAAGAAAACTATCACCTCATCAGGGACATATACGTTCAGATCGAGCCTTTCAGGAACAGACGCGCCGGAAAATTGTCGGGTGGTATGAAACAGAAACTCGCTTTAAGCTGCGCGCTCATTCACAAGCCGGAAGTATTGTTTCTTGACGAACCTACCACAGGGGTGGATCCGGTCTCACGAAAGGAATTTTGGGACATGTTAAAGCGGTTAAGACAAGAGGGAATCACGATCCTTGTTTCGACCCCCTATATGGACGAGGCAACGCTCTGTGACCGGATCGCGCTGATGCAGGAGGGAAAGATACTTGCGGTCGATACGCCCTCCGCCATCATCAGACAATATCCGGAAAAGTTATATGCGGTGCGCACTCAGGAAATACCGCGGCTGTTGCTCGATCTGCGCGGATATGAAAATACCAGAAGCTGCTTTTCGTTCGGTGAGAACGTTCACCTTTCGTTTGTAAAGGACCATGAAATAGCGGTTGCTGAAATAACGAGCTACCTGATGTCAAAAGATCACAAAGGGATTGAGGTGAAAGCCATTGAGCCGACGATCGAGGATTGCTTTATTCGGTTATTAAAACAAGCCTGATGGAAACAGTCATCAAGACCGAGAAATTAACAAAGAGGTTTGGAGATTTTACTGCTGTGAATGAAATCAGCTTTGAAGTTTCCAAAGGCGAGATCTTTGGTTTTCTCGGCGCCAACGGCGCAGGTAAAACCACAGCCATGCGCATGCTCATCGGACTGGCCAAGCCGACTTCCGGTGAGGCACGGGTGGCAGGTTATGATGTGTACCGCGAAACGGAAAAGATAAAACAAAATATTGGCTACATGAGCCAGAAGTTCTCGCTGTACGAAGATCTGACGGTAATCGAGAATATCCGCTTTTTCGGTGGCATCTATGGATTGTCCCGACAGGACCTGCGCGAAAAAAGTGAACGCCTTCTGGCGCAGCTTGGCTTGGAATCAGAAAGGAAAAGACTTGTTGGGTCACTTCCTCTTGGATGGAAACAAAAGCTATCATTTTCAGTGGCCGTTTTGCACGAACCGAAGATCGTTTTCCTGGATGAGCCTACCGGTGGCGTTGACCCTGTCACACGGCGCCAGTTTTGGGATATGATCTATGCGGTAACGCTCCGGGGAATGACGGTGTTTGTCACCACCCATTATATGGATGAAGCTGAATATTGCAACCGGATCTCCATCATGGTGGACGGTAGGATCAAGGCGCTTGCGTCTCCGGCGGAGCTTCGAAAGCAATATGCGGTATCGTCTATGGATGAAGTTTTTTTTAAGCTTGCCAGGGAGGCCGTCAGAAACGGAGATTGATTTAATGTTAAGATTCAGAATGGATGTCGGGAAGAGGTAATCATATTCATCATGAATAAATCGAGGAAGCAATTCGTCACGTTCATCCGGAAGGAGTTTGCCCATGTCTTGCGTGACCGCAAAACACTGCTCATCCTCTTCGGGCTCCCGATCGTTCAGATCCTGATCTTCGGATTTGCGCTTTCGAACGAAGTAAAGAATGCCCGCATCCTGATAGTGGATCACGCCAGGGATGAGGTGTCGCTGGAGATCATCGCCAAGGTTGAGGCAAGCAGATATTTTGACGTGAGATTAGAACCGACCGGCCAGACGCAGATCGATGAAGTCTTCAAGGCGGGACAGGCACAGCTCGCGCTGGTCATCCCTGCCGGTTTCGGCAGTGATCTGCTGCATTTCAACACCGCGTCGCTTCAAGTGATCACGGATGCATCTGATCCAAACACGGCAAACACGCTGACGAACTATCTTACCAACATCATGTTGGATTATCAAACCCGGAAATTCTCCGCCGGGGCGGCTCCTTTGCAAATAGCAACGGAGGTAAGAATGTTATACAACCCCCAATTGAAAGGTGCACATAACTTTGTGCCTGGAGTGATGGCGTTGGTGCTGATGCTGATCTGTGTGATGATGACCGCTGTCTCCATCGTGCGCGAAAAAGAATTGGGGACAATGGAGGTCCTGTTGGTATCCCCGTTCAAACCCGAACTGGTCATCCTTTCAAAAGCGGTTCCCTATCTGATCCTCTCGCTGATCAATGTAGCATCGATTCTCGTGTTAAGTGTTTTTGTGCTCGACCTCCCCGTAAAAGGAAGTGTAGCCCTGCTCATTGCTGAAAGCACGCTTTTTATCATCACCTCCCTGGCGCTCGGCTTGTTTATTTCTGTCAGGGCCCAGACCCAGGAGGCCGCCATGCTCATTTCGATGCTGGGTATGCTGCTGCCGACAATGTTGTTCAGCGGCTTCATGTTTCCGATTGAAAACATGCCCAAAGTGCTGCAATACATTTCAAATGTCGTCCCCGCCAAGTGGTATTATATCATCGTGCAGTCGATCATGATCAAAGGCCTTGGTTTTGAAGCGATTTGGAAAGAGACATTGATTCTGTTGGCGACATCGCTTGTATTTTTGGTGGTAAGCTTCAAACAATTTAAGATCCGCCTCGCATGAGAACCATATCATTTCTTCTGGCAAAAGAATTCCGGCAAATATTCCGGAATAAGATCATTCTGGCCATTATTCTCATAGTGCCGATGGTTCAGCTGATGATCCTTCCGCTGACCGCCAATTACGAAGTAAAGAATATCAATTTATCGATCGTTAATTACGATAATTCCACCTACGCGCAGAAATTGATCACAAGCATCACCGCATCAGGATATTTTCAGCTTACAGGTCTGGAGCATCGTTTCAGCGACGCGCTTGAAGCGGTGGAGTCCAACCGCGCCGATCTCCTTCTGGAGATACCGCATGATTTCGAGAGAAATCTCGTCAGGGAAAACAGGCAAACGCTTTTTGTTGCAGTGAATGCGATCAATGGCGTGAAGGCGGGACTTGGCGCGGCTTATCTCAATACGATCATCCGTGACTATAATCGCGACTTGATGTTGTCGGTGTTGCCGGCGCAGTCAACAAGTCAAAGCCCGGTGATTGATGTCGTTTCAAGCAATTGGTATAACCCCTATATGGATTACCGGTTATTTATGGTGCCCGGTATCCTCGCCTTCCTCGTGACCATGATCGGAGGCTATATGTCTGCGCTGAATATTGTAAAAGAAAAGGAGACAGGAACCATCGAACAGATCAACGTAACGCCCATTCGCAAACATCACTTTATCATCGGAAAGCTCATTCCTTTCTGGATCCTCGGCATGGTGGTGTTCACGCTGGGCCTCCTTCTCGCATGGGCGGTGTACGGGGTTGTCCCGGCGGGTAGTCTTGCCGTGCTGTACCTGTTTCTTTCACTGTTTCTGCTGGCAGTTCTGGGCCTCGGCCTTCTCATCTCCACTTATACGGAAACCCAGCAACAAGCCATGTTCATCTCGTTCTTTTTTGTGATGATCTTCATTCTCATGAGTGGGCTCTTTACTTCGCTCGACAGCATGCCCTTCTGGGCCAAGATTATCAGTCGCCTGAATCCTATAACTTATTTCATTGAGGTGATGCGAATGGTGGTATTGAAGGGCAGTGGCCTGCGGCACATTCTTCCGCACATCGGCGTGATCAGCCTGTTTGCCATCGTGCTTAACACGTGGGCGATCATGAATTACAAGAAGACATCTTCCTGAAGCCTATGGTTACGGATCCCGCATGAGGGATGTCATCCCTTCTGTGCCATGCGCGTCCGTCACGGAATGATCTTAACCCGGATAAACGACTGAAACATTGTTCTTTGCATCCGGTCGAACGGTCCCGCACGCGTGTTGTTTGCTCTTATCGTGCGGCGCACCGTTCAAGGAAAACCCCGAACAAATTCTGAAACGATTGAAAGGATATATTATATTGCCTGGAAATATATGTCAATCAACCGTTATTCATTGCTTAACTACTTCTCATGAAACACGCAGGTGGAACCGAAAATATCGAGGCGGAGAATGCACTTACAGGAAAAACTTCAGTCGCCCGTGAACTGGTGAGATTGCCGGTAATCGTTGCAGCGCTGGGTTACCTGGTGGATATGTATGACCTCTTCCTCTTTAGCATTGTCAGGGTACCGAGCCTGACAGATCTGGGTCTATCAGGAAGTAATTTACTGGAAGACGGGGTGCTCATGTTGAATATGCAGATGGCGGGTTTGCTGATAGGGGGGATCTTCTGGGGTATCCTGGGTGACAAGAAAGGCAGACTCTCCGTTCTGTTCGGCTCTATATTAATATACTCGCTTGCCAACATCGCCAATGGTTTTGTACAGACTGTTCCGCAATATGCTGTTCTCCGTTTTATCGCAGGCGTGGGTCTCGCGGGCGAACTGGGCGCCGGAATTACCCTGGTAAGTGAGATCCTGCCGAAAAGAATCAGAGGTTATGGCACAACCCTGGTGGCAACGCTGGGTGTGTTCGGCGCGATCCTCGCATATTTCGTGGCGGACATTTTCGCATGGCGCGCTTCTTATTTTATCGGTGGCGGTTTGGGTCTGGTACTCCTTGTCATGCGCGTCCGTGTTTTTGAATCAGGGATATTCCTCAAAGCCAAATCATCGGATGTACAGCGCGGTAATATCCTCATGCTCTTCAACAACAAGGAGCGGTTCTTCCGCTATCTGAAATGTATCCTGGTGGGCTTGCCGATATGGTTCGTGGTGGGCGTGCTGATCACCTTTTCCCCCGAGATGGCAGAGGCCATCGGTCTGGATGGGCCAGTCAATGCAGGCAAGGCGGTGATCCTTTCATTTGCCGCCCAGACCTTCGGAAATATTGCAAGCGGTCTGCTCAGTCAATACACGCAGAGCAGAAAGAAGATCATGGGACTGTTTATCCTGATCTCCTTCGGCTTCAGCCTGCTGTACCTGGTGATGCCGATGGACAGTGTCGATGTATTCTATCTGATGTGTATTTTCCTCGGATTCAGTAATGGTTACTGGACTTTGTTCATTACCGTTGCAGCGGAAATGTTCGGAACCAATCTTCGCGCGACAGTCGCCACGACAGTTCCTAACTTTGTGCGTGGAGCCGTGATCCCTATCACGATGCTTTTCCTCTACCTGCGCACGGATTGGGGCATCATCAACAGTGCCCTGA
>JBARAD010000263.1:0-1606 GCA_049791675.1 Chryseosolibacter sp. | reverse complement strand
GGGCATCACTCCATCATACACGAACCGAAGAAAGACAAATGGTATATTGTTTACCACCGGAGACCGCTAACGGAGACAGACGGAAACTCACGCGTAACCTGCATCGATGAGCTTCAATTTGACAAAGATGGTTTAATCAAACCTGTGGAGATCACGTTCAAAGGGGTGGAGGCGAATCCCTTGCGTTAGTTTTATGTTCGATGATGAAATCACGGACCGCGCCTGCTTCGATGCACCAGGTAATCAGTCCTGCCGCCACACTGGCCTCAGGCCAGTGTGGAAGAAAATTCGGCTACCGCAAATATTGCTCATTTTTTTCCTGTGAGGGCCGCAACGGAATATCGGATGATAATGCAACATCGCCTGTCACCACCAAAGGAAACGATGATCCAACAGAGTCCAGGCAGGAACGACCTTCAAAGTGAACGGCGCTAACAGGCAATCTTTCTCCATAAGGAAAAATTCCTCCTCAAAAACGACTTTGAACAAATATCACTAATTTTCCGAGATGGAACTTTTTCATCCGAAACGACCGGGGGCTGGCGCTTTCCGGTCCTCATCACCGACCTACCCCCCAAAGAATTTTAATGCACCCACAACTTAACACCATATCCGAAACTGTAAATATGCACATGAAGATGCCATTGAAATACCTGCTTGTAACGATCTCAGTTATCATGTTCGCCCATCTCGCGCGGGCACAAAACCCTAACCGCCACGTTGTGGTAGTCACCATAGACGGCTTCAGACCTGATTTCTATCTGGAGGACAAATGGAACGTCCCTAACCTCAGGGCCATGAAACAGGAAGGAGCGCATGCCTATGGCGTTAACAGTGTCTTTCCTTCTTTGACCTATCCTGCTCACATTACGATCGTCACCGGAGTGCCGCCTGCCAGACATGGTATTTTTTACAATTGGCTTTTCGAAAAAGATGCTGCTACAAAAGGACAGCTATACTGGCATTTCGATGAGATCACCTCGCCAACCTTGTGGGAAGTGACTCAGGATGCAGGACTGAAGGCGGCTTCAGTAAACTGGCCGGTATCGGTGGGCGCTCCGACCGTTTTTAATATTTCCGATGTCGGATCCAAAGGACAAAAAGTAATGGAGGACTCGGCCAATCCTTCCGGAATAAGCGCGGTACTCAAGCAAAAGTTGTTCAATAATGCACGTACCATCAACGTTGGAGTAGACAAAAATGTGGCAAGCATTGCGGCGTGGGTTATCGAAACGGAGAAGCCGAACTTTATGACTGTGCACTTGCTCGGCCTGGATCATGAAGAACACGTGCACGGGCGAAACGGTCCAGCGGTAGAACAAGCCATTTTTCGCGCCGACAGTGCTGTAGGCGCTATAAGAAAGGCAATCGCTGAATCCGGTATAAAAGATAACACGCTCCTGATCGTTACCGGAGACCATGGATTTTGCGATGTAACCACCACGGTGAGTCCGAACGTGTGGTTGGAGGAGTGGGGATTGATCCAATCAGAGGACAAATGGAAAGCGAAGTTTCATACTGCGGGCGGGGGTGCATTTCTGTACCTGAAAGACAAAAGCGATCTGACTACCCTCAATACTGTTAAGCGTAAACTCAATGGGTTGCC
>JBARAD010000262.1:0-2758 GCA_049791675.1 Chryseosolibacter sp. | reverse complement strand
TTGTTTCATGGTTGAATGCTTCAGCCTTTAGCCCTTCCATTACTTCCTCCCACAAGTGCGGTGAGGCGACGTTCCCGGACTGACCGATAAGTGAATACGGCGCGATGACGCCCTTGTTTTGTTCATTGATTGAGTAATCCAGCGACACCTTCCCGTATCCATGGCCTCCCGGTCCTTTCAACGCCACAAGATCCGGGACCTTCAGGCGGACCAGCTTGCATAAGTATTCGGCGACGTTCCTGCTGACGTCAAAATCACTTTTGGCATCGAGCGGAATATAGACGTGCAGACCGGATGTTCCGTCGGTTTTCACGAGTGAAGGCAATTGCAGTCCCGTCAGGATTTCCTTTGCAGCAAGCGCTACGTCGACAGCCTTTTTAAGTTCATAGTCGGGGGATTCGATGACAAGGATGAGGTAGTCAGGCAAATCATACGATTTTATCCGAGAGTGACAAGGATGAAATTCCAGACATCCGATCTGCACATAAAACAACAGGTGTTCCCTGTCATTGCAGAGGAGCAGTTGCTCTGGCGATTTGCCTTTCCCGACCGGAGTCGTTTCAATCCAGTCTGGGATCTCTTCTGCGCTGGTTTGTTGCAGAGACTCCAGCGTCATAATGGCCTTTCCTTGCTGGCCGTCGCGGTGCAGTCGGATCACCTGCGGACGATCCTTAAGATAGGGCAGGAGATATTCAGAGATTTTGTCGTAATAGTCCAGTACATTCTTTTTGGTCATCTCGGCTTGACGGATGACGATCCTTTCCAGTCCGGAAAAATGAATGTCTTGGTTGAGTTTATAGTCCGGCTGCTTTGGCCATAGGGCGACTACCTTGGCGGATTTCTTCGGCTCACTTTTTTCCTTATGCGTTAGTGTTTCTTTCCGGGTCCGTGCTTTCTCCTTAGTAGATTCCACCTTCGTCTTCGGGGCAGGAAAAACGAATTTCTCCGCCTTCTCCTTCTTCCTCACCACCGGAAGATCCGGAAGCGAGCCGAATTCTTTTTTGATCGCCTCATCGAATTCGAACGGTGTTTCATCCCACACCTTGTTGGAGCTGCTGTGGAAGAAGTAGATGCCTGGAATCTCATCACTCTGATGCAGTTGATGGTTTGACGATTGCAGATTTCCCAGCACCGCCTGATAACCCATCTCATAGAACAGTCCTGCTCCGCCCTGGATCCCTTCGACGCTGATCCGCTCTTTGATCGTGTCACCGGCCTTCGTAATGTAGAGCCGTATCATCGCGTCGCGGTCCGGTCTGTCACGGCAAGCGGTGATGATTTCCAGGATGGTCTTAAATGCTTTGGTGTTCTTGCGGATGAGCATGGTGCTTGAGATGCTGAGCTTAAATATAAGAAGAGGGGAGGTCAATTAAAGGACCCCTCCGCCCCTGAGCCTATCGAAGGGGGTCGAAGGAACAGAAGAGCGCTCCCTAAACCTGGCGCAGTGAAAGCGAATTAATACAATACCTCAGCCCCGTCGGGGGCGGACCATCCGGGAACACGTGTCCCAGGTGCGCATCGCACACATTGCACCGCACCTCGATGCGCTGCATGCCGTAAGACATGTCCTGTATGTAGCGGATGACGTTATCTTTCACGGGTTCCGTGAACGACGGCCAGCCCGTGCCCGAATCAAACTTCAGTGTCGAGTCGAACAGTTCCGTGCCACAGCAGACGCAGGCATACACGCCCGGCGCATGCGATTCACAGTACTCGCCGCTGAATGGCGCTTCGGTTCCATGCTTCCGCGTCACATGAAACTGTTCCGGCGTGAGCATCTGCTTCCACTCAGCGTCTGTCTTGTTTACTTTGCTGTCGGGCGGCGGCCCATTCTTTGTATAGTTCAAAACATCCTTCCAGTTCATAAGTCTGTGCTTTTTGTTTTTATAATTGCTGGTCAAGACTGACCCCGTGCCGCTAAAATACTAAATCAAATAACATCCGAACCGGCTGAGGAGCAATTGTCCGAACCTTGATTCAAGGGATTGAATGATTGCCATGATTGGATTTGTTGTTGGGTTGCAGGAGTGACTGCCAACGTCAGGATAAGTTGATGGTTTTGAGGGTCATTGTCATTGTGAAGGGCCACGAATTCAACGGATCAGTCCATTCGTCAATGCCCAATTGTCTGAACCTTGATTCGAAGGATTGAATGATTGCCATGATGGGACTTGTGGCTCATTGCACGAATGACGTGTTCAAGGTCCAAACATCCAAATCCATGTCGGGCTAAAGTATCCTTTATTAAAACAACTGTCTTAATCCAATGCATCCTTATAACGTTATGATATAAAATGTTCTATTTATGCCGACGGACGTATAAAATAACAGAGTCGAGAAACACGACTATCCATCTTCAACGCGCGGGACATTGCGCGCCGTGTTTCAATCTCCCAGCCCTCTCCTTAAACAGTCGACACCTTAGGTTCCTGATCCTGTCAAAGCGACCGAAGGGCGCGAAGCTATCCCCGGAAGCTGATGACGGAGCCCGTTGAAAGACTAAATGATTGCGTGATCGCATTTGTTCGTGGTCCGTCTTCGCTTCATCGTTCAGGCAAGGCCTGAAAGGCCGCGAGATATCAGCGCAGGGTGTAGCAGCCTCCGCTGCGAGACCCTGAGTTTTATAGCGAAAGTATCGATGAGCCCTGAAAGGGCGGCATACGAAACCATGCAGCTCATTTTGAACGGAGGTAGATATCTAATCCCACAAGTAGCGTTCATCGTACTCGATATCGTTCACTCGTAGCAATCTCGGTAT
>JBARAD010000261.1:0-20999 GCA_049791675.1 Chryseosolibacter sp. | reverse complement strand
GAACCGTCATCATCTTCAAACGGACTATACCTTTTCACAGGATTGAAGTCTGGTTATGTATATGTGCGTGTCTCTGCAGCGGACCATACTTCCGTGGAATACAGAGCATACATTTATTTGAATGACGTTCAGGATGTGGCATCTGCGAAATCTTTCAACGCGCAGACCCAGGTTGTTCTTTACCCTGTGTCCGGGGCAAAAGCTGGCAGATTTATCGGGAATGCCTTTGCTAACAACACGATCGTGAATGATACCCTGAATCGCAAATACGGTTCGGTTGCCGCCTTCGGTGCAAAAGCCAATTTATTCATCGCGCCTCCCAATAGTATCACCTATGACTATACCTATGAATCGAGTAGCATCAACACTCTTAATATTTATGGTGTGGATGTCAACAGCTCCAACAAGGTGGTCCAGTATGAAAATGCTTTGGCCGGACATAAGATCTTCGCTTATCCCAGCGTTGAGGAATTTGCCAATAACAACTGGACCACGAACAATGGTGTGATCTATAACATCATCTATAAAGGACTCGTTACGTCAACCACGATTGGTGCAGATGGTTCGTATAATTTGCCGGTTGTTTCCAGCGCTCAGTATTGGGATAACGGCGTCGTCAATGGAATAGAGATCTCCGTTGACGCCTATGTGGCACCCCATACCCGCTTCACAGCATGGGGCGGAAATTATTATGGTGAGAATAACGAAACCGGTTCAGTTGAAGTTGACATTAAATACTACAACAATACCAACGCCAGCGTGTCACCGTATGATGGCGCGGGAAGCACTGTTGCGATCAGCCCCGCTGCTGCAGCCGTTGTCAAAAGAAGGGTGATCACTGAGGATTGGATCTATTATCCTTACTTTATCGGCAGCACCAGTATTGACTCCGGGAATGAGACCGTTCCGTTGGCAGGTGAAACAAGAAACTTAAATATCTACTTCCAGCCACGGGAGAGGAATTAATGAACATCGAACGAAGAGAGGCCATAACAATGGCCTCTCTTTTTTTTATGGCTGCCTGTTCTTTTTCTCCTTGCTGAAGGCCGCCTTGAAGGCATTGCCAAGTTCATCACCGGCTTTTTTCAGGCTGCTTTCCACTTCCTTCCAGCGCTCCTTGCTCTCGGCTTCCTTTTTTAGCTTCTCTGCCGTTTCTTTCAGCTCCTCGAATTTCTCTTCGAATTCTTTCCGGAGCTTTTCACCCGCTTCGTTCAGTTCGTCGAGAAAAGTGTCGACTTTCTGACCGAAGCTTTTAAACGTTTTCTCGTTCTTGCCTTCTTCTTTGGGTTCCATTGTCTTTTGTTTTTGAGTCGTTGACGTGAATTGCAGCTTAGGCCCACCGTTGCCTGTTTACCGGATCAGCCGGAAGGCCAACAGTTTTTATGGATTTTCAACCGCATAGGCATAAATTTAGATAATTGGTATAAAACTTTAAATAAGTTTGAATGGGGCTGAATTCCGAAGATCCGATCAAGTTTATTAAATACCTGCTGGAAAGTAAGTCAACTGCCAAACAAACCGCCTATAAGCATATCTGTAGGGCCTTTTCCATCCTTTCCGAAGAGGCAACATCCATCGTCGAGGAATTAAAGCGGCGGGCAAATCCGGGTGATAAGGATGTGACCGTTGAATTCAATGTCGTCAATGACCTCGAGTTTGATGTGAAACTCGCCGGCGACATGCTCATTTTTGTGATGAATTCAAACGTCGTGACCCTGGAGGAGTCGCATCCCATCATGAAGGAGGACTATATCCTTGAAAACGAGGTGAACCGGTATTTCGGTCAGGTAATGGTCTACAATTTTATGGCCGAATCACTCAAACACCACCGCAACAATGATCCGGGCTATTTGCTTGCCCGCCTGATGGTGAATCACGAAAACCGCTTTTTTATCGAAGGGGAAAAGGAGCTCGAGTCTTATAACACGATGTCAAAGGATCCCATTTCCCACGAGGATCTGCAGCGGTTTGTAAAAATCGTCTTGAAGATGGCCATCGAAAACGATCTGGTGGCACCCGCTTTTACCGAGGTTAAATCCATCACCCTTAGCCAGAAGCGCGATCACTCGCTGGAACTGGGCGGTGCGCAGAAAATCGGCTTCAGAATGAGTTACGAGAACAAAACGGGGGGTTAATTTCTTTTTTTTACTTTTACGTGAAACGTAACACATCCGTATACCCGTGAAATTCAGGTCTATCATCATTTTGCTGTTTGCCATCATTATATTGATCGCAGATGGCTGTGCTTCTACGCAGCATCATAAGAAGAAAAGGCTTAAACCCGGTAAACCAATACCCTGTCCTCTAAAAGATTGCTGATGCATTTAAGGAAAATTGTAATCGCAATTGATGGGTATTCGGCTTGTGGCAAAAGTACGACGGCCAAACAGGTTGCTGCGATCCTGGGTTACCGCTATATCGATACCGGCGCGATGTACCGTGCCGTAACACTATTCTTCCTGGACCATCATGTGGCCCTCACCAACCCGAAAGAAGTGGCCCGGGCGTTGCAGCAAATCCAGATCACCTTTAAGGTCAACTCAAGAAAACATTCGGAGACGTATCTCAATGGTTTGAATGTGGAGAGGCAGATCCGCGACATGCGCATTTCTGAAAACGTGAGCCAGGTGAGCACACTGAAGGCAGTACGTCAGGCACTGGTCGATCAACAGCGCAGGATGGCCAAAGAAAAAGGGGTGGTCATGGATGGCCGCGATATCGGCACCGTGGTTTTTCCTACGGCAGAACTTAAACTGTTTATGACAGCCGATATCCTCGTACGCGCTTTCAGAAGACAGAAGGAAATGTTGGACCGCGGACAACTTGTCGACCTCGATGAAGTGATCGACAACCTTTTACATCGGGACAAAATTGACACCGAACGTGAAGAAAGTCCCTTGCGGCAGGCCGCAGATGCTTTGGTGATTGACACCACGCATATCAGCATTGACGAACAGGTGGATGAGGCCGTGCGCCTTGCCGTGTCGAAAGCGGTGTGCCTGTAAAAAGTTTGGCCTCTCAATCCCCTGAAGAAGACTTTATTCGCTGAAACGAATGGAGTTTTCCATACCTTTGCATTATGAACGCCATTGCAGGCAGAATCCTTCGCTACTTTTTCAGCGGTACGCTCTTTATTGTACCGATCCTGGCCACCGCGTATTTCATTTACATTTCCTTCACGTGGCTTGATGATCAGCTGAATCTTCCGTATCCCGGCCTTGGTTTTCTGATCATCCTCAGTGTGATCACACTGATCGGATACCTTTCCACCAATTTTCTTTTCAAGACACTCGGGTCCTGGTTTGACAGGGGGATGAACCGGATCCCGCTGGTCAAGATCATCTACTCAACCGTGAAGGATCTGCTGAGTGCCGTGGTCGGCGATAAACGCAAATTCAACAAGCCCGTGCTGGTGCGTATCAATAAGGAAAATGATCTTCATCAGATCGGTTTCGTCACGCAATCGGATCTGGCGGAACTGGGACTTCAGGATATGGTGGTGGTGTATATCCCGCATTCCTATGCGATTTCCGGATATCACTATTTTGTGCCGAAGGAAAATATCAGACCTTTGAAGATCACCGGTCCCGATGCGATGAAATTCATTGTTTCCGGCGGGGTAAGCGGATTCAGGGATTAAAACCGGAGCGCGCGATCGTATTTTTTGCCACGGGGTGACTACATTTTTCTGCCGGATCCTTTCTTCCATCCGGAATTTTTTGTACTTTAATTTGAAGAAAAACCCCCTTTATGAAAAAAACGATCCTCTTCACCTTACTGGTGCTCTGCGGTTGCGCCTCTGGCTACCGCTCGATCCGGCCCAATGCAACCCATTACCAGTCTTCCAGAGATTATTCAGGTCTTGAATTTTCGTATCGAATGGGTGTTTTAAGTGAACACCGAAACAAGAAATATGCGAAGCGCGAAGACAAAAATGGCATTCGCGTAGTTGCGGTGAAGCTGGTCAACAACACCAACAGGCCCCTCGTTGTTGGCGAAGACTTCCGTTTTTATACCGGAAATTCAGAACTCGTACTCATAGACCCGACCATCGTGCACGCGGAATTAAAGCAGGGTGTTCCTATCTATTTGTTGTATTTGCTGATGTCGCCCCTGCAATTGTATACGTCTGACGAGCAAGGTCAAGTCAGGTCAACCCCCATCGGATTGTTTCTCGGACCTGGTATTGCGCTCGGAAACGTCTTGGGAGCAGGTGCTGCGAATCAGAATTTTCTGCGCGAGCTGTTGCGATTCAACGTCATCAACAAAACCATCGAGCCCGGCAATACACTTTTTGGTCTCATCGGCATTCGCGATAACGGCTATAGCCCGATTGGCCTTGGGTTTCAGGATCATTGATCTCTTCGGGACAGCATGCCCTGAAGCAGGAATGATACCTGTCTCCATCGGGTTAACGATTAATGACCCCTGATCCGATCAGTTCTTCTCCATCGTACCATGCAACAAACTGGCCGGGTGTGATGCTTTTTTGTGCCTTTTCAAAAATAATGTAGAGGCCTTCTTCTCTTTTGTGAAGCGTACAACTGTCCAGGCGCTGGCGATAGCGGATGCGTGCCAGATACTGTCGTGACTCGCCGGGGAAGAGTTTCAGATCCTGTCGTACCCAATGCTCGTCAGCAGTTGAAACAAACAGGCCGCGGCGGTACAGGCCAGGGTGGTCTTCACCCATCCCGGTATAAATAACGTTGTCTTCAGTATCTGTGCCGATGACAAATAACGGTTTGGCATGCCCACCGAGATTGAGTCCCTTGCGCTGGCCAATCGTATAATAGTGGGCGCCGTTGTGTTGCCCTACGACCTTTCCCTGCGAGGCATCCAGCACATAGGGTGTTGTGAGGGCGACGAGATCATCAGCGTCGTAACCATTTTGAAATGCGGGCGCAGTGGCAGGCAAGTCTACGACCTGACCTTTTTTCGCTTCAAGCTTTTGCTGAAGAAATTCGGGCAGATGCACTTTTCCCACAAAGCATAGACCCTGCGAATCCTTTTTTTCGGCCGTCACGAGGTCAAGCTTTTTCGCAATGGCCCGCACCTCCGGTTTTAAAAGCTCCCCTACGGGAAACAACGACCGGGATAGTTGTTCCTGCGTGAGCTGACATAAAAAATAACTCTGATCCTTGTTGGGATCTTTGCCGCTCAGCAAACGGTAAACAGTCTTTCCGTCTTTTTGGAACTCGTCTTTCCGGGCATAGTGCCCTGTGGCGACAAAGTCTGCCCCGAGCTTCAATGCATTTTTCAAGAAGACATCAAACTTGATCTCGCGGTTGCACAACACGTCCGGATTAGGCGTGCGCCCGGCCTGGTACTCCGCAAACATATAATCGACGATCCGCGCCTTGTATTCTTCGCTGAGGTCGATCGCCTGGAAAGGAATGCCGAGGTGCTGTGCCACGATCATGGCGTCATTGCTGTCATCCAGCCAGGGGCACTCGTTGCTGATCGTTACCGAGTCGTCATGCCAGTTCTTCATAAACATGCCAATGACCTCATACCCCTGCTGTTGCAGCAAATACGCGGCGACACTGGAGTCTACTCCGCCTGATAATCCCACCACTACTCGTTTTTTCATCTCTGATTATTTTCAGCTGTGAGATCCTCGCTCAGCAGCCGATTTACTGTCTCGTTGAAGTCTTCCCTGAATTCTTCAAAATACTGACCTGTACCCGGGCCGTTAAAACCTGTATGGATCTTCTTCACTTTGCCATCCTTGCCGATAAAAATCGTAGTAGGAAAAGCCGCCACGGTATTCAACATCGGCAGGGCCTGCGCCCGTTTCTCCTTGTCGTCCGTTCCCGCAATGACGACGTCGTAATGCACGCCGATCTTTTCCATCATTTTTCTGACCCGCTGGCGCGCATAATTGAAATCATCCTTGTTCTCAAAGGCGAGGCCGACGATCTCTACACCGCGGTCCTTATTCTGATCATACCACGGGGCGAGGAACCGTGTCTCATCCATACAGTTCGGACACCACGTTCCCAGCAGTTGAAGGATCACCACTTTCCCCTTGTATTTGTCATCGTCCAGACTTACCGCTTTGCCATTCACGTCCGGAAAGCTGAAGGAAATCCGGTCGTACCCTTCTTTCAGATACGTCAGTGATTCATCCGCCGGAAAGGCTGCATTTTCGTTCTTCTCCGCCACCCAGGTTTCCCTCCGGCTCTTGCCGGAAAAGAACTCACCCGTCAGTTTGCCGGCCGCGTCCCGCGCCGCGTGAAAGACATAGGCATCACTTCCGTTAAACGTGCTGAGCTTTAACGAATCGCCGTCGGCAATCCCGTCAAGGTAACGGTAGTCGCCCGTTTTCGTAAGCACTGTACCTGTAACGCGATCACCGGATTGACTGAAGATCGCGATTGCTTTTTTTGAGTCCTTTCCGGAAAAGAAGGTGACATCGTATTTCCCCGAGAAGTCAGCCGTGTTATTGTTGGTCGCCGTTTTTTCAAACCGATGCTCCTGTCCATAAGCCGCCCGAAAGGGGAGCTCGTAATCTTTCGCGAAATTCTTGACGAACACGCCCTGCAGGGAATCGCCCGCAATCCTTGCGCGGATGTTGGCGTCGAAAATATACAGGGCAATGTCAACGGAATCATCACTGACCGTTACCTCATCCAGCAACAGACGTTCTTCACCATTCAGGATACTGACATCATATCCACCCTGCTGATCGCGTGTTACCTCCAGACTGAACGGTAACTCCTGTTGCTGTATATCGATAACAGCACGCCATATCCCTGTTTTCAAGGGGTTAGCCTTCTCTGTTTCCGGTTTACAAGCTGCCAATGACAGCAGGAGCAGGGCTCCTGTGACAAATCGATTCATGTGATCACATTATGTGGTGACAAAACACAAAAATGCGAGAAATGATTTACAATTTTGGGCAACGTTTACATTTTGACCTGAAAACTTTCCTTGAGTCAATTGAAAGACCTTACCGTACTGGAGCTTGCATCCGTTCTCGCCGGACCGGGAGTAGGGCAGTTTTTCGCCGAGCTCGGCGCGGAGGTAATCAAAGTTGAAAATCTGAAAACGACCGGTGATGTGACCCGCAGCTGGAAATCGTCGGAAGAGAAGACAGACGACAGGTCAGCGTATTTCTGTTCCGTGAACTGGGGGAAACAATCGATTGCCCTTGACCTCTCGACGGCTGAGGGCCGTGAAATTGTTCATCGTCTTGCAAGCCGCTCACACATTGTGATCGCCAGCTACAAGCCCGGGGACGCAGAAAAACTTGGCGTCGATTACCGTACCTTATCGCGTCAAAATCCCGGGCTGATCTATGGCCAGATCACCGGATATGGTGGTGATAACCCGCGGGTTGGGTATGATGCAATCATCCAGGCGGAGTCAGGATTTATGTTCATGAACGGTGAACCCGGGGGGCGCTCGCTGAAAATGCCTGTTGCCCTGATGGATATTCTTGCGGGACATCATTTAAAAGAGGGGCTGTTACTCGCACTGCTTGATAAACTTCAGACGGGCAAGGGCAAGCTTGTGGAGGTTTCCCTCATTCAGGCCGCGGTGGCGTCTTTGGCCAACCAGGCCAGCAATTATCTTGTCACGGGTCAGGTCCCGCGAAAGCAGGGCTCTGCGCATCCGAACATTGCTCCGTATGGTGATGTTTTTATGACCCGCGACGGACTGGAAATTCTACTCGCCGTCGGCACCGATAAGCAGTTCTCCCAACTAATTAATATACTGAAAATCAGCGAATATTCCCAGGATTCGCGCTTTGCGACAAACGTGTTGCGGGTGAAGAACCGCAAGCTGCTGAACCGGGTCCTCGGTAAGGCTATTGGCCAGTTCGCCGCGGAGGAACTGATGCAGATGCTGCATGCAGGGAAGATCCCTGCGGGCCTGATCCGGAATATGCGTGAAGTCCTGGAGGACCCTGGCGTACAGGAGATGATGTTTCATGACGGACCACTTCGCGGGGTTATTACTTATGCCGGGCGCACCGCAGGCGCCAAAGTCCCCCACCTTCTACCACCTCCGCATCTCGGAGAACACAGCCGAAAAATACTGGAAGAATTGTTGAAAATGAGCCCCACCGACGTGCGTTCCCTGGTTGACAGGGGTATCATCCGATAACTCTGCAAATCCTTTTTCTTGCCAGAAAGCATTTCACAGGCTTTTTATGGCTGTTTTTCTCGAAAAAGGTAAAAAAGTGGTTCAAAGTGGTTGAAAGTGGTACAAAATTACTATGTTTGCTTAGGAGTAAAAGACAACCACTACGTCTTATGACTTTCTTCACCAGTGAATATGAATGTAAGCTTGACGCCAAGGGAAGGCTAGTCCTTCCGGCGCGGATCAAGGCTCAGCTCCCGGAGGCGGGAGGGAACGAGCTCGTGATCCGTCGTGGCTTTGAGCCATGCCTCATATTATACCCCATGGTGGAATTTCGGAAAGTGTTTTCAAAAATTTCAGGATTGAACGAGTTCAATGAAGAATACCGAAAGTTGCAGCGCAATTTTTTGTCGGGTGTTGTGACGGTTGAGTTAGACAACAACGGGCGTTTTCTCATTCCAAAGAACATGCTGTCGTACGCGCAGATAGAGAAGGATGCGATGCTGGTGGGGATGGGTAACAAGGTGGAAGTATGGAATCCGGCGATCTATGAGAAGCATCTCATTCAGGATCCGGGAGAGTTGTCGAAGTTGGCGGAGAAGTATTTGAATGAGTAGCTGGCGGCTGCTGGCGCTGGCGATTTCGGCCGGCATCCGACAGTCACCACAAAAGAAATGTTATGAGCGTATACCACCGTCCTGTCATGCTGGGGCAATGCATCGAAGCGTTGCAGATCACACCTGACGGGATCTATGTGGATGCAACGTTCGGCGGCGGCGGGCACAGCAAGGAGATACTGAAGCATCTGACAACGGGGAGGCTGATCGCTTTTGACCAGGATGAGGATGCGCGGCGGGAAGCTGAAAAAATCGACAATCGTTCTTTTACATTTTGCCATGCGAATTTTATGCACCTGAAGCGGTACCTGAAGTTGCAGGGCGTGACGAAAGTGCATGGCATACTGGCGGACCTGGGAATATCCTCCCACCAGATCGACGCCCCGGAGCGTGGGTTTTCGACAAGGTTCGACGGCCCGCTCGATATGCGCATGGACCATTCCATTTCGACGACGGCGGCCACGGTGCTGAACACATACACTGAGGAGGCCCTGCACAAGGTATTGGGAATGTACGGTGAGATACGGAATGCGAAGACGGTGGCGAGGTTGATCACACAGCACCGCGTTCAGAAGAAGTTTGAACGCACGGAAGATTTGAAGCATGTATTGAAAGAAGTGGCTCCCAGAGGAAAGGAGTTCAAATATTTCGCCCAGGTGTTTCAGGCGTTACGCATTGAAGTCAATGACGAGATGAAGGCGCTTGAAAATTTTTTGCACCAATGTGGCGAAGTGATGGAGCAATCGGGCAGGCTGGTGGTGATGTCGTATCATTCGCTGGAAGACCGGATGGTAAAAAATTATATGCAGAAGGGAAAAGTTTACGGCGAATTGGAAAAGGACTTTTATGGCCATGCCGTGAAACCCTTCGAAGTGGTATACCGCAAACCCATCGAGGCATCGGAGGAAGAGATTGCCACCAACAACAGGGCGCGTAGCGCCAAGTTGCGGGTAGCGGCAAAATTATAGAGGGCCCGTCACGACAGGATTAGCGGGCGGGCCAACGCAAAAGGAGAAGGATATGAGCACGAACAAATTCAAAGTGAAAACCCAGGCGAGCACCCTACCCGGTGGCTTTAGTGTTTTTTCCGGCATGGAGAAAAAGCTGAAGCTGGAGAGCTACTTCGAAGAAGGATTTCCCGTGCATTATCTGCCCAAGATTTTTTTCGTGCTCGTGTTGGGTCTGATCTATATCGGAAACACACATTATGCCGAACAAACGGTGCGCAAGATCAATATGATCCAGGTGGAGGTAGAAGATCTGCGGGCTGATTACACAACGTTGAAGGCTGACCTGATGTTCAGCAGCAAACAATCGGAGGTGGCGCGGAAAGTAAAAGCCTTTGGATTGAAAGAGAGTTTGATTCCCCCTTATAAAGTAGTGGTTGAAGAAGGTGAATATTAAAAGATCCATATTATTACGCGTTCGTGTAGCATTCATTTTTGTAATGCTTTTTGCGTTTGCGGTGATTTATAAAATCGGACATATCCAGTTCGCGGAAGGGGAGAAATGGGCGGCCATGGGCGAACGCATCTCTTTCGACTATAAACGGGTGAAGGCTACGCGCGGAAATATTTATTCAGATAACGGAAGTTTGCTGGCAACGTCACTTCCTTTTTATAAGATTGCATTTGATGCCACCATACCCAGGGATGAGGTTTTCAAAAAAGGCGTTGATTCGTTGGCGTGGCATTTAGCGGTATTTTTCAAGGACAGATCGCAGAAAGATTACAGGCGCATGTTGATTGACGCCCGTGAAACCGGAAAGCAGTACATCATCCTTAACCGCAGTAAAATTAATTATCAGGAAAAGAAGAGAATGATGACCTGGCCGATCATACGGGAGGGGAGACTGCGGGGAGGGGCCATTTTTGAAAAGGTGGATGTGCGTTACATGCCTTTTTCAAATCTTGGAAGAAGAACCATTGGATTCGTCAATGAAAATGACCGCGGCGCCGGCCTCGAATACAGTTTCAACCAGCACCTTGGCGGACAGGACGGCTATGCCTATTACCAGAAGATTGCCGGCGGTGTGTGGAAGCCGATCTTTGACGCAAACAATGTGAAGGCCGTCAACGGCCTGGATCTTCAAACCACGCTGGACATCAACCTTCAGGACGTAGCCGAAACCGCCCTGCACAAAGCGATGGTTCAGCATGATGCCGATGACGGCCTGATCGTGGTCATGGAAGTTGCCACAGGGGAAGTAAAGGCCATTACCAACCTGAGCGCCGATGGCAGGGGTAATTTCTCGGAGAAACTGAATTATGCTGCACGCCTCTATGAACCCGGGTCAACGTTCAAGCTGGTGACGATGATCGCCTTACTCGAAAATACGGGCATTCAGCTCACCGACAGCATCGACACCGGAAACGGCGAATATCAGTTCTATAATGCAAAGGTCCGCGACCATGAAGAAGGCGGCCTGGGAAAAGTTACCATCCAGGAAGCTTTCGAACATTCGTCGAACGTAGCCATGGCGCGTTTGCTGGATGAGCATTTCGGTCTGAAACCGGGTAAATTTGTCGATTATCTCGACAAATTCCATCTCTCGGAAAAGCTGGGTATTCAGATTGCCGGCGAGCCGGAACCGAAGATCAAGCGACCGGGTGAAAAAGGCTGGAGCGGTATCAGCTTGCCGTGGATGGCTTATGGGTATGGGTTCGAAGTCACGCCGCTTCATGTGCTGGCATTGTACAACGCCGTCGCCAATGACGGGGTGATGATCAAACCGGTCATCGTCAAGTCAGTAAAAAAAGCGGATGAGGATGAAGAAACCTTCGAAACAGATGTGATCAACAAGCGGATCTGTTCCGATGAAACACTGAAGAAGCTCAGGTTATTACTGGAAGGTGTAGTGGAAAAGGGAACAGCAAAAAATATCAAGGGCACGCATTATCGCATTGCAGGAAAGACCGGTACGGCGCAGATCCTCCAGAATGGACAATACACCAGAAAGTATGTCACTTCGTTTGTAGGATATTTTCCGGCGCACGCGCCGAAGTACAGCGCCATCGTGCTGATCAAGAATCCGCGCGGCTGGTACCAGTACGGCAGCAATGTCGCGGCTCCTGTCTTCAAGGAGATTGCGGATAATATTTATGCGCGCGATATCCAGCTTCACGAACCGATGTCCTTCCGGAAGTTTGAAAAGAACGATGTGTTGCCCTTCATCAAGGCGGGAAACCAGCAGGACCTGACATTGCTCTGCAATGAACTGGGAATATCGAACCACACGCTCACAGAAGAAGAATGGGTTCGCACTGCCCGTGCAGGAAATGGTGTAAACTGGAAGAAGAATGTGTCCGGACAGGGTATCGTGCCCGATGTCTCCGGCATGACTTTCCGCGATGCCATCTATTTGCTTGAGAAATCAGGCCTTACTGTTATTTACGAGGGCAAAGGCAGGGTAGTGAGACAATCACTGGTAGCCGGCGCCCGCATTTCAAAAGGTGATCGCATTATTATAAGACTCGGATAAATTGAACATAGTGCCAGGATTAAAAGACATATTGTATAAAGTTTCGCTCACTGCTTCCCTTGGCAACATGGAGGCGGAAGTGAAGGGACTTACGTTCGATTCGCGCAAGGTAGCGCCGGGTTTCGTCTTCATCGCCGTGCCCGGCACGTTGTCCGACGGTCATGACTTCATCCAGAAAGCCATCGACTCGGGAGCTCAGGCAATTGTTTGCGAGCGCCTGCCTGCAACCGTGAAAGAGAACATCACCTATGTGACGGTGAAAAGCAGCGCGCAGGCGCTGGGTATCATGGCGTCGAATTATTACGGCAATCCATCCGAACGCCTCAGGCTTGTGGGCGTTACCGGAACGAATGGCAAAACTACCACGGTCACGTTACTCTATCAGTTGTTCAGCGCGCTGGGCTACAATGTCGGTCTGATCTCGACGGTAGAGAACAGAATTATCGATGAGCCTGTTCCTGCGACGCATACGACGCCCGACCCGATTCAGCTGAACGAATTGCTGAAGAAGATGGTGACCGCCGGATGTACCCATGCCTTCATGGAGGTAAGTTCGCATGCGGTAGACCAGGAGCGCATCGCGGGATTGAAGTTTGCAGGAGCGATGTTTACCAATATCACGCACGACCACCTGGATTATCACAAGACTTTTGAAAATTATATAAAGGCGAAAAAGAAATTTTTCGACGAATTGAACAATGATGCCTTTGCACTGGTGAATGCCGATGACAAGCGCGGCATGGTGATGATGCAGAATACCAAAGGATCGAAACATACTTTTGGCCTGAAGAAGATGGTCGATTACAAAGGCAAGATCATCACGAATTCCCTTGACGGCCTGGAAGTGGACGTGAACGGGAAGATCGTGTGGTTCAAGATGATCGGCGATTTCAATGCGTATAACCTGTTGGGTGTATATGGTGCGGCGGTGCTCCTCGGCGAAGAATCCGATGAAGTCCTGCTCCACCTCTCCGCGCTGACAGGCGCGCCGGGAAGATTTGAACGCGTGTTGCCGGGTTCAAAGATCACGGCCATCGTTGATTACGCACACACTCCCGACGCTTTGAAAAATGTACTGGAGACAATCGGCTTGTTTCGCACAGGCAATGAGCAGGTCATCACCGTGGTGGGTTGTGGCGGAAACCGCGACAAGACCAAGCGTCCGCTCATGGCCTCCATCGCCTGCAAGCTGAGCGACAAGGTTGTGCTGACTTCAGATAATCCGCGGGATGAAGACCCCATGGAGATCATTCGCGACATGCAAGCCGGGATCCTTCCGACCGAAGTGAAGAAGACATTGGTGCTGGCGGACCGCGAAGAGGCTATCAAAACAGCGTGTATGATGGCGCGTGAAAACGATATCGTTCTTGTCGCCGGCAAGGGACATGAGACCTATCAGGAGATAAAAGGCGTTAAATATCCTTTCGATGACCGCAAGGTGATGGAACGCATGCTGAAATTATTAAGTGACAACGACAAATAACCCTCATGCTATACTATCTTTTCGAATATCTTAACGAGTTGGATCTGCCGGGAGCGGGTGTGTTTCAGTACATTTCCTTCCGCGCAGGCATGGCGGCATTCCTTTCATTGTTAATCACCATCACGTTCGGAAAAAATCTTATCAACTACCTCCGCAAAAAGCAGGTTGGTGAAGACATCCGGGACCTGGGCCTGGAGGGTCAGCTGCAGAAAAAGGGGACCCCGACAATGGGCGGACTGATCATCATTGCGGCGATCCTGATCCCGACACTCCTGCTGGCGAAGATGGACAATGTGTATGTGATCCTGCTGATCATCACCACTGTGTGGCTGGGCCTGATCGGTTTCCTCGACGATTATATCAAGGTATTTAAAAAGGATAAAAAGGGGCTGGCGGGAAAATTCAAGGTCGTAGGACAAGTAGGCCTGGGGTTGATTGTCGGGCTTACCTTGTATTTCAGCGATCAGGTCGTCGTGCGCGAGCCGGCGACAGCGGCGGAGATCACCACCATCGAGGCGAATGAGATTGAAGGGAACGAAGATGCCAATGTCCTATACAAGGATGTCAAGTCCATGCGGACCACCGTGCCGCTCACGAAGAACAACGAACTGGATTACAACGACATTATCCCGGCGCTGCCTGATGAATACACCTGGATCGTATACACGCTGATCGTGATCGTCATCATTACGGCGGTATCGAACGGGGCGAACATCACCGATGGTATTGACGGCCTCGCGGCTGGTACTTCAGGCATTATCGGTCTGACGATCGCCATCCTTGCCTACCTGTCGGGCCGTGTTGACTTCAGCTCTTATCTGAGCATCATGTACATCCCCAACCTCGCCGAGCTGGTAATCTTCTGCACGGCGTTCGTGGGTGCATGCCTCGGTTTTCTCTGGTACAACACATACCCCGCCCAGGTGTTCATGGGCGACACGGGCAGTCTGACCCTCGGCGGTGTCATCGCAGTCCTTGCACTGGCGGTGAGGAAGGAATTGCTGATACCCGTCTTGTGCGGAATTTTTCTCATTGAGAATCTTTCGGTGATCATCCAGGTATCATACTTCAAATACACGAAAAAGAAATACGGTGAGGGCCGGCGGATATTTTTGATGTCGCCACTGCACCATCATTATCAGAAGAAAAATATCCATGAAGCCAAGATCGTGACCCGGTTCTGGATAGCAGGGGTATTGCTGGCGATACTAACACTGGCGACTTTAAAATTGCGATGAAGGAAAAAATTGTCATACTCGGCGCTGGGGAAAGCGGAACAGGTGCGGCCTTGCTGGCAAAAGCAAAGGGTTATGATGTTTTTGTGTCCGATGCGGGAACCATCAAAGACAAGTATAAGGCCGAGCTGAACGGAGAAGGCATTTCATTCGAAGAAGGTCAGCACACGGAAGAAAAGATACTGGATGCAAAACTCCTGATCAAGAGCCCCGGTATTCCGGACAAGGCGCCGATCATGAAGAAGGCGGCCACGCTGAACATTCCGGTGATCGATGAGATTGAATTTGCCTTCCGTCATACCGATGCGAAGATCATTGCAATAACAGGAACAAACGGAAAGACAACGACAACGCTGCTGACGTACCACCTGATGAAACAGGCCGGCTTGAGCGTGGCGCTGGCAGGGAACGTGGGTTTCAGTATGGCGCGTCAGGTCGCAAAACAGAATTTTGACTGGTACGTGCTGGAGATCAGCAGCTTTCAGCTGGATGGTACGGAAACATTTAAACCGGAGATCGGGATCCTGCTGAACATCACACCTGATCATCTGGACCGCTACGATTACACGATGCAGAACTATGTGAACTCCAAATTTCAGCTGATAGAGAACATGACCCGTCAGGAGCATTTCATCTATTACGCTGACGATGCGGTGATCACCCAGGAGATCGACACGCGGTCGGTGGTTCCGACCCGGATCCCTATCTCATTGCTGTCCGGCGCGGACGCAGGTGTAAAGTATGATGGCGAAAAAATGACTTTCAACCTGAAGGAGAAGTTCGGCATCACGCAGGCAGAGACGACGCTGAAAGGTCCGCACAATCTCATTAATACGATGGCTGCGGTCTCGGCGGTTTACCTGGCGGGCGTCTCCCTGGATGCGATACGGGCAGGATTAAAAACTTTCGTGAACGCGCCCCACCGCCTCGAATCAGTGGGGGTGATCAATGGCGTTGAATTCATTAACGATTCAAAGGCTACGAATGTTGACTCCGTTGTGTATGCCCTGGGAAGTTACGATAAGCCACTGGTCTGGATCGCGGGCGGCATCGACAAGGGCAATGATTACAACATCATCATGGACGCGGTAAAGAAGAAGGTGCGCGCGCTCATCTGCCTGGGCAAAGACAATGAGAAGCTGAAAAAGGCGTTTGGCAATACAGTCCCGGTGATCATGGAAACGCAAAGCGTTAAAGAACTGGTCAGGATGGCGCTTGAAGTGGCGAAGGAGGGCGACGTCGTTTTATTGTCTCCCGCCTGCGCAAGCTTCGACCTGTTCCGCAACTACGAAGACCGCGGCGATCAGTTCCGTAGCGCGGTAAAGGAATTTAAGATTTAAGATTCAATATTTAAAATTGACAAGAGGATGAGAAGACTGATGAGCGTAGAGCGAATGCACAAGTGGAGAAAGACAGACACTCACCACTCACCACTCACCACTGACAACTGACAACTCACAATGGGTAAATTCAAAGACTGGGCGGATAGAAACTTACAGGGAGACCGGGTGATCTGGGCGGTGGTGTTTGCGCTATCCATCATCAGCGTGATGGTGGTGTACAGCTCCATCGGCACGCTGGCGTATAAGCGGATGTCGAGCCCTGAGAGCTACCTGCTGAAACACACGATCACCGTGCTGGTAGGACTTGCTGCCATGTGGTTTGCTCACAAGGTGGATTACCGTTATTACTCGCGGCTTTCAAAGGTCGCGTTATGGGTGAGCATTCCGTTGTTGATCTATACCTTTACACATGGTACGACCATCAATGATGCGGCGCGCTGGATTGCCATCCCGATCGTGGGATCTTTTCAGCCCTCGGATTTTGCCGGTCTTGCTTTGATCGTCAACCTGGCAAGCATGCTTGCCAAACGCCAGCAGAACATTGATGATATCAAGGACTCCCTGATCCCGATATTGTTCTGGTGCGGTATCATCTGCGGTCTCATTGCGCTGACGAACATGTCGACCGCGGTGTTGCTGCTCCTCACCTGCATGCTCATTATGTTTATCGGGCGCGTACCGACCCGGTATCTGGCCATGCTCATGTTTGTCGGCGTTCTTTTCGGTGCGCTGGCTTTCAAGTTTGGTGTGCGCGGGGGCACGGTGAAATCGCGTATCAATGATTTCACGGAGGTCATGGCTGGAACGAAGGAACTCCCTTTCCAGGCCAAGCATGCCCGTATCGCGGTGTCTACTGGCGGAGTGACCGGCAAAGGTCCCGGTAACAGCGATCAGCGCAACATCCTGCCGCACCCGTATTCGGATTTTATCTATGCCATTGTGATTGAGGAATACGGAATGATCGGAGGCATCATCGTCGTCATGCTGTATCTGGTGCTGTTGCATCGCGGTATGAAGGCGGCGTATAACAGTGAGCGCGCGTTCGGCGGATTGTTATCCGCCGGATTGAGCTTTGACCTGGTATGTCAGGCCATGGTAAACATGGGCGTTGTTGTGGGCCTCGGCCCGATCACCGGACAGCCACTTCCTTTGGTGTCCATGGGTGGTACCTCCATGGTGTTTACCGGACTGGCTATTGGGATTATCCTCAGTGTGAGCAGGGGCGAACAGGATCAGTCCTGGCAGCAGGATAGCGCTGAACCGAGAGAAAAGAAGAATGTATCAAATGCAAGAGCAGCAGCTTGAAAAATAAACAACCATATCGTCTGATCATTAGCGGTGGCGGTACCGGGGGGCATATATTTCCCGCCGTTGCTATCGCAAACGCTTTTCGCGAGCGCCATCCCGACGCACACATTTTGTTCGTGGGAGCCAAAGGACGTATGGAGATGACGCGCGTACCGGAAGCGGGCTATGAGATCATCGGATTATGGATCAGTGGTATTCAGCGGAAGTTCACCCTTTCCAATCTGCTGTTCCCGGTGAAGCTTCTTGTCAGTTATTTACGGGCGATGGTGATCGTCAGAAGATTCAAGCCGGACGCAGTGATCGGAACGGGGGGATATGCCAGCGGTCCGATGATGATAGCCGCCACGCGCGCGGGTATACCCACGATCATCCAGGAACAAAATTCCTTTGCAGGTCTCGCCAACAAACAGGTGGCGGATAAAGTGAGCAAGGTGTGTGTGGCCTATGATGGTATGGAAAGATACTTCCCGGCGTCAAAGATTGTTCTCACGGGTAACCCGGTCCGGAAAGATATCCTTTCTGTGATGGAGAAGGCGAACCAGGCGAAAAGACATTTCGGTTTTGAAGACGCGCGCAAGACACTCCTGATCATCGGGGGGAGCCTGGGTGCGCGGACGATCAATGAAAGTATCCTTGCCGGGATCGACAAATTAATTGACGCCGGCATCCAGGTGATCTGGCAGACCGGCAAAGCTTATTATGAGGTCGTCTACGGCCAGCTCGGGAAATACGACAAGCGAAAACTTCGCGTGTTTGACTTTTTGAAAGAGATGGATCTCGCATATGCTGCGGCGGATGTCGTCATCTCGCGCTCGGGTGCACTGGCGGTTTCCGAATTGTGTATCGCCAACAAGCCCTGCATACTGGTTCCCTCGCCGAATGTGGCGGAGGATCACCAGACAAAAAATGCCATGGCGCTCGTGGATAAAGATGCGGCAGTGATGGTGGGTGATAAGGAGGCGCGCGCTAAACTCGTGGATGAGGCGTTGAAGTTGCTGTTTGACGAGCATCGCGCGAAAAAACTGAGTAAGAATATCTCCGCTTTGGCGCGGCCGAAGGCAACGGAAGATATCGTGAACGAAATTGAAAAACTAATAACCGTAGAAGGACTGTGAAGTTAGCGCAATACGAAAATATTTACTTTCTGGGTATCGGGGGCATCGGTATGAGTGCGCTTGCCCGCTGGTTTATGAAGAACGGTGTGAACGTGTCGGGCTACGATCGCACAGCTACTACGTTAACTTCTGATCTTCAGAAAGAAGGTATGAAGGTGCATTTCGACGATGCCGTGGAATCCATCCCTAAAGAAGTGTTGGAGAACAAAGATAAAACATTGGTAATTTTTACGCCTGCGATCCCCAAAGATCACCGCGAGCACGCTTTCCTCAAGGAAAAGAATTATACGATCATGAAGCGTTCGGAAGTGCTGGGCCTCATCTCCAGGGACTATGTCACCGTTGCCGTGGCCGGGACGCATGGGAAAACCACCACGTCTTCCATGGTAGCCCACCTGTTGAAGACAGCGAACAAAAATATGGTTGCTTTTCTGGGAGGTATCACCACGAACTATGCTTCCAACCTGGTGATGAACGGCCCGGTTTCAGGCGACACCATCGCCGTGGCGGAGGCGGATGAATTCGATCGCTCTTTCCTTCGGCTGTTTCCGAAAATTGCGATCGTCACGTCTGCGGATGCGGATCACCTGGATATCTACGGAGACCATGAAAGTCTCATCACATCGTTCAGGGACTTTATCAAACAAATCGATAAGGGAGGTCAGCTGATCATCCATGAATCGATTGCCGAGCAGCTTGCTGCCGGGATCGACCACGTTCAGAAAAATATTTACAGCATGAGCCGGGGACAATTTTTTGCCGGCAGCATTACCGCCAGGAGCGGATTTTTTGAGTTCGACCTTCAGGGATTTGGGAAGGTGGAACATATCAGGCTAGGCGTCCCCGGTTTTCATAACATTGAAAATGCTGTGGCGGCATCCATTGCTGCATGGCATTGTGGTGTGGACCTGCCGACCATCAAAAAAGGACTTGAATCCTTTACAGGGGTCAAACGCAGGTTTGAATTTGTGATCCGCCACGAGCGACTGATCTTCGTGGACGATTACGCTCATCATCCGACCGAGATCGAAGCGTTCCTCAGGTCGATGAAGTCAATGTATCCGCGCAAGAAGCTGACGGTGATCTTTCAACCTCATCTCTATACGCGGACGCGTGATTTCGCGGAAGGGTTTTCCAGGAGCCTCAGCCTGGCCGACGAGGTGCTGCTGATGGACATCTATCCCGCGCGGGAATTACCCATTCCCGGCGTGGATGCTGACATGCTGTTCAAAGATATCACCAGTCCTGTCAAGATCCGCTGCAGCAAATCGGACCTGATGGAGAAACTGGAAAAAATGGACATTGAACTACTGGCGACGGTAGGGGCGGGCGACATCGATACTTTTGTTGAGCCCATTCAGAAAATGCTGAAGAAGAAGTATGAAGTATAAGTTCAACATCGGGCGGGAATTAAAGATCGTGGCGGTACTGGTCGTGCTGTTTGGACTCATTGCTTTTACTGAAAGAATGAAAGGTGAAGTCACGGTGAGCGCCATACAGATTTCGCTCGCGAACATCCATGAGAATCATTACCTGGATGAAAAGGACATCATGAAGCTGATGCGTCTCAATCCTGATAACCTCCGGGGAGCAAGCCTGAGCAAGCTGAATTTCAGTGAGATTGAACAACGCATCCGCCGGAGTCCTTTCGTCAGCGATGCAGAGCTGTACAGTGACCTGAAGGGCAACCTGATGGTGACAGTTTCCCTGCGGAGACCCATCGCCCGTATCATCCAGAGCGACGGACCCGACGCATACATCGGTGAAGATGGCACCATCATGCCGGTGTCGGAAAGATTTTCTTCACGGGTCGTACTGATCAGCGGAGACTTCGTTCCAAAACTTTTAAAGCTGGATAATGTCCATGAACTGGAACAGGGACGCGAACTGATGTTGTTGCTGAACACGATCCGCGAGGACGCCTTCTGGAACGCGCAGGTTGCACAGATCGATCTCGACAAGAAGGCCAGGGCTGTGTTGTACCCTCAGATCGGAGACGAAACCATTGAGCTGGGAAAACCCGTCGATCTCGAAACGAAATTCAGGAAACTGAGAATATTTTATAAAGAGATACTTCCCCGCGTGGGATGGAATCGTTATGACCGCATTAATGTGGAGTATGCGGGACAGGTGGTTGCGGAGTAGTTCACGTCCACAGTCCACGGTCGACGGTCCACGGTCTACGGTCAGAGGAAGGGTGGTGTTGAAAGTATGTGCTGCGTTAGGAATTGGGAATTTGGAATTGGGAATTAGGCATTAGGAATTAGGAATTAGGAATTGGGCATTAGGAATTAGGAATTAGGAATTGGGGATTAGGCATTAGGAGTTT
>JBARAD010000260.1:0-19290 GCA_049791675.1 Chryseosolibacter sp. | reverse complement strand
GGCTTGTACATGGGTCAGGAAGATCTGGACCAGTATCCTGCAACGGTACACCCAAGCGCCGGAATAGGCGATATCATTTATGAGGATCTGAACGGCGATGGAGTAATATCGCAGTCCCTATTCCCCGGCGGCGATCAATACATCATGGCGAATGAAGATCCGCGTTTTGAATTCGGCGTAAATTTCAGCGCGTCCTTCCGTGGATTTGACTTTTCCATGTTTTGGCAAGGTGTAGGACGACAGCACCACACGATGGACGGCGCCCTCATTGAAGGTCCTAACTGGCAGAATTTCATATCAAAGACGATGGCGGAAGAAACCTACCATCCGGAAAGGAACCCCGGTGGATCATGGCCGCTGGTGACAGCCGGGAACACCTGGAACCTGCAGCTCTCCGACTTCTGGCTACAGGACACAAAATATGTCAGGTTGAAAAATTTCCAGCTTGGCTATACCATTCCCCAAAAGGTGGTTTCCAATTTGCGCGTCTATGTGTCGGGTGAAAACATGATAACCTTTACGCCTACAAAACTCCTGGATCCGGAAACGCCAAGAGGCCGGAGCCAGTTCTTCCCGCATTCAAAAATTTTAAGTGCCGGATTGAATGTCAAGTTTTAGTCGAAAATCTAAAAAGCAAGGAAGATCGTTATGAAAAAGAATAGCATTATCATAAGTATACTGACAGGTTTCCTGATGTTGCTGGGGTGCGACGATGGCATGGATCTGATTCCTCCGGGTCAGGTTTCCCAAGCCATATTCTGGAAACAGGAAAGAGACGCGGTACTCGCCGTAAACGCAGCCTACCGCGAATTGGACGGACCGTTGATGGTCATCGAACTGGACGCCGTCACGGATATCGGATACCGTGCTTCATCGGGCCCCGGAACATTGCATGATGTGGGCGCGGGTACGATCGACCCCGTCAATGATGCGATCACTTCACAGTGGGACCGTTACTACCGCGGCGTGCGCAAGACAAACGACGTCATCGCAAATATTGGACGGATAGAATTGGGTGATGAGGCGCTGCTGACAAGACTGGAAGCGGAAGCGCGTTTCCTGCGCGCGTTCTATTACACGCAGCTGACCAGTTTGTGGGGCGATGTTCCGCTGATACAGGAACCCCTTAACATCAGTGATCACAGGGGCCGTACCGACAAAAATACGATCGTCGATTTTATCATTGACGAATTAAATACCATTATCGACGCAAATGCCCTTCCCACAAGCTATAGCGGTGAGATCGGCAGAGCGACGCACGGTGCTGCACTGGCCCTGAAAGCAAGAGTGGCCCTTCGCAACAGTCGTTATGCGATCGCGCGCGATGCCGCAAAGGCTGTAATGGATCTCGGCGTTTATGAACTCTATCCTGACTATGGAGGGCTGTTCATGTACGAGGGCCGGAATAGTAAGGAAGTGATCTTTGACCGACAATATGCGGTGGGAGGTGATACTTACGACGCTTTTGTATACTCCGCCGCATCCATCGGCGGGAGTTCCGTAGTGGAGCCGGTTCGCGCATTGTTCGACAAGTATGAGTACAAGGGCGCAAAAAATCCGAACAATCCGTTTGAGAATATAGACCCGCGCTGGGATTTCACTGCTTATTACACGGGCCAGCCAATTGGAACGACTGTCTATAACTCCTGGCCAGCCAGTCCAACAACTGACCGGGTAAGCGCAAACGAGTGGGCCACGGATTACGGTTACAACCTGAAGAAATGGATTGACTATGATACCTACAAAGCAAATCCTGCAACAGGTTCCACAAACATGATCCTGATCCGCTATGCGGACGTACTGTTGATGTATGCTGAAGCAAAAATTGAATTGAACGAGATCGATCAGTCGGTATACGACGCCATCAATGAAGTTCGTGAACGTCCGAGTGTCGGGATGCCTGCGATCACCACCGGGAAGACACAAGCCGAGTTGAGGGCATTGGTAAGAAATGAGCGCGCTGTCGAGCTAGCCTTTGAAGGTCTCCGCTTATTTGACATGAACCGGTGGCAGATTGGTGAAGAAAAGGCAGGCGAAGTGGAGGGCATGTATTACCTTGATCAGGCAACCAATGAATGGAAAGTCTGGAGTCAGGGATTTCAGCGAAGGTTCCGGGCTGACAGGGATTACCTCTGGCCTATACCACAGGCTGAGATGGAGATCAATGATCAAATAAGCCAGAATCCTAACTACTGATCATCGAGCATATGTTCCTAAAGTTGTGTGACGCCGGCAGCTGAATACCCTGTTCCGTCACCCGACAACCAGGAACAAAAGTACTTTGATAGATGCTTATAAAGCCTTCAGTCTGACAACTGAAGGCTTTTTTATTTTAATTCTTTTGGCTCCCTCCGTGGATCGCAACTTCGCCATTTTCCTTTTCTACCATATTTGGCCCCCGGAAATTGAGCTTAAACTGTTCTACACTTCCAGTCAAATCATCCGTCCTGATCCGCTTCCGCATGCAATATGTGCAGCAACCTGTGGATTATGGGCGCGAAGAATACCGCTGTAATACTTAAAAATGCTACGCCGCTGTAAAGGGCATAGAAAGACGAAAATAGTTTTGCCTTTTCAGAGGTCATCTCGGAAACGGGACCCATTCCCGTTAAAATCATACAAGCCATATGAAAGCTGTCCAGCCAATCAAGCGACCCAAAGTAATGATAACCCACCGTTCCTATCGCAACAGAAAACACAATAAGTCCCAAAGCAAAGAAGGTATATCTCCACAGTCTGAATAGAAATTGGGGGAATGGCGTCACCCTTTGTCTGCGATTTTCCAATTTCATCATTTACACGTCAGGAATTAGGCCACAACCTTTCGGCTACCGTATAAAATTGAAAGCAATGAACAGGATAATTATCATGATGCCAACCAGCGCTACAATGAAAAAGTAGTCGGCAATCATCTCCCAACGCCTTTCCTTATTCTCATCTTTCGTCCGGATGGCGGCAAATGAGAAGAAGCACGATATCGACAACAGCAACGCTACAACAATCGTGAGATCGTCCATATAATGCAACTCGGTACTGTTGTCAATATGCAACGCAGTGATTACAAACAGGCAAAATCCAAGAAGATTGGCTGATGTGCCCAAAATATGTTGAGAAGTAGTGTTGGCCATATTCATCAGACTTTGATCCGGATGCGGCGAACCGGGATTTTCCCGATTGCGCCCGAAGACTTTCCCTTTCTGATTTTCTCACTTTAAAATATCCACATTGCCTTCTCGTCCAAATGACAATGATTCCTTTTGGAAATGACTTATCTCATCTTCAACGACTCCGCAAGTTCATAAGGTCAGTTCATTAAATTATGCTTGAACGAGTAGCTGGCCGTTTGATACCAGGCGATTGCTTCGTCGATCAGATTTTCATCGAGGCCTTGCCTGTGTCGGCTAAGGTCGTTCGGGTCAAGTGTAAACATCTCAATTCTTTCCTGTGGGGAAAGAATAACAAATTCATTCCCTTTGATGAATCCGAGATTCTGGTAAGTGCTGATAAATGCGCGTTCCCTGCCAGGCTCCAGCTTGAATATGTCATAACCGAGGAATTTGCTGGTGTATGAAAAGTTCAGAAGTCCGAGCACGGTCGGACCAACATCTATCTGGCTCATGAGCCTGTTCATACTATCCGGGTGTACATATGCTGGAGAATAAATGAGCATGGGTATGTGATATTTATTAACCGGCAATTCAGTTTTTCCGGCGCTGGACGCGCAATGATCTGCAACAATAACAAAAAGCGTATTGCTGAACCATTTTCTCGCTGACGCCGCTTTTATAAATTGTCCAATGGCATAGTCAGTATATTTTACGGCTCCATTCCGGCCGGTGTGCGATGGTATGTCGATTCTTCCGTCAGGATAAGTAAAAGGCCTGTGGTTGGACGTGGTCATGATATGAGCAAAGACAGGTTGATGCGTGGTCGTTTCTTCAATCTCCCTTAACGCCAGGTCAAAGAGGTTTTCATCTGCCACGCCCCAGATATTTTCGTAGGCAATTTCTTCGCTGCCTAATGATGACCTGTCCACAGCCTGGTATCCGTTATGCTGGAAAAAGTAGTTCATGTTGTCGAAGTACCCGTATCCGCCATAAATAAATTTACTTTGATAGCCTTTTTCGTTAAACACCCTCGCCAGGGAAAACAGATTTTCATTGTTGGGCCTTCTTACGATGGACTGACCGGGCGTAGGTGGTACCGCAATGGACAGCGCTTCAAGCCCCCGAACAGTGCGTGTGCCTGTCGCGTAGAGGTTCGTGAATACCAGGCTGTGCTGGGCGAGAGAATCCAGGAAGGGGGTAATACTCTCCTTGTTACCGAAGCGTGCCATGAAATCAGCACTCAGACTCTCTACACTGATGAGCACAACGTTCAATCGCTTTTCGGGAGATGGATTGACGATCCTGCGGGTTATTCCCGAACTGTCGGATGGTATAAACTCGGCTTCCGGTGTTTTTATAAGGGTGTGAAACAATTCAAAGTCTTTTGGATTGTCAATGTGCTTGTAAAACCTGTCATAATCCAGTTCATTGTTACGGTACGCAGCAAACAACTCATACATGCCGTTCCCTGCGAGTTCGTTGGAAAAAGTGTTCGTACTGAACTGATGCTGATCGCTCGTAACCATGATAAACACTGCCATCGGAACCATCGCGTACATAGCCGTTAGCTTTGTTCTTTTCAGGAACGGACTATCATCCTGCTGACAGGACTTGATCCGGGGCGCTATTGCAAGGATCACAAAGAGCGCCATGATCAGGATTCCGGATAGTATCCAGTACACGGGGTATGATTGTTGAACATTACCGATCACTTCTGTGGTATATACAAGATAATCGACGGCAATAAAATTAAAGCGGGTATTGAATTCATCCCAGAAGAACCACTCAGCAGCGGCATTAAAAAGCAGCAGCGATGTGAAAATAAAAAAGAGCGCACTTAGAAAATACCGGTGCCAGGGTTTGCCGTATATCGTTCGCGGCACAAGCCACAGGTAGATAACAAGCGGAATGCTGAAATAAACGGCCGTGACAAGGTCATAAAACCAGCCGATAGCAATAACCCCGAAAACATTCCCCGCGGTGAATTCAAAACCGTCAACGCTTTTGACCAGAAGTGATACACGGGTTATGGTTGAAACAGCGATGAAAAGTAGTCCGAGAAGGACGACCAGCCCTGCCCGTCGGGCAACTACCGTTTTGAAAAAACCTCTCTTCCTAACATCTTTTTGGGAAAAACTCATCATTGCGGACTCCATGACGTAAACATTTAGAATTTATTTTTTGCGATTGATTGATGGGGACGGTCCCCAATTTCACTGTCACTGATAGCTCAGCAACAACGTGAAGCAACAGGATGCGCATGCACGTACCCATAGCAGTACCTGATTCAGCTCAGAACCGGAGATTGCTGATCGCAATGAGCTGCCTGATGACCCCAGGTGCTGATGAATCAAATAAGAAAAACTTCGAAAAGCTTATAGAGGACGCTAGGGATGCCACAAATATATTTCCGGTGCAGCAACGAATGTGAATGAAGGCCGGAGAGATAAACAGCCACTGAGGACAAGTTTGCCAATTCAATAAACTGTAACCTTTCAGCATGCGCCTCCCCTCCCACTGACGCTTCTTCGACTATTTCAGCAGGCACTGGGTTAATGGCAGCATAAAGTGGAAGTTCTTTTGAGTGAACCACTGTTCGACCCGGATAATTCTGCTCAGTCCAGGCTGTGGTAAGTCCTGTGCAGATTGTGCTCATGAGCGCCACAAGCACCATCAGGCATACCAAATTTCTCAGGAATCTCATGGGTATTGATCCGGATTTTTTCAAAGAAAAGAAGAAAGAACCTGCATTCCAAAACGGAAATGCCGGGCAAAAAATTCTGATATCGTTGAACAAAATCGGACGAAATGAAATAAATAGGTTGCCCGAACACCAATTGATCCCGGGCCGGGTCAAACGTTAGCCAAATGCAAAACATACTGCCCCATCGGATCGACACCCAAAAGCTCCTGATGCTGACGAATATCGGAGTCGGGACAGTGACATCAGAGCACCGCAATCAAATACACAAAATAAAACGAAACCAGAAACCCGACAGCCAAGACGGCGGCACCCCAGCGATAATCCCTTCTGATCTTATACCACATAACCCAGCTACTAACACACAGAAATACGAACAGCAGGGCAACTCCATCCAGGGCAAATTTCCACACAGAGGTAACGAGCCAATTCGCTTCTTTCCCGACATCCCTCTTGTCCACTCCATTGAACGTATGGAGCGTGCGGATTTTGCCCCAGATGTTTAACGTATATTCCCTTTGGGTAACAGTGCCTTTGGCCAGGTCAACGTGGAGCTCCCTGCCCTTTCCAGGCGACGTAACACGGAAATCAACAGCATCACCAGAATATTGAACGTTCGATACTTCTCCGGAAATTCTCAGCTTTTCCATCACGGTATGCAACATCGCTGCGCTGTCAAGGTTCGCAGGAAAGGCCATGTCTGTCACAGATTCCTTTTGTTCTCTTTGCTCCCAGAAAGTCGCAAACTCCCAATGGTGATTCAGAAGGAGGCCGGATAAAGAGAACAGCCATATAAAAAGCAACAGGAACAGACCGATATGAATGTGGAGCTTCCGGTTCCAGAAATTAAATGTTTTCACTTTCGTTCGGGTTTTTAAGTTAACAGGCTAGAAGATCAACAGCAAAAGAATGACAAACAGCGCCACGCCGAGTGTGATCGAAAAATATCCCAGGTTTCTTTCAACTTTCAGGAAATGCCATAAGAACACACCGCTTATTGTAAGGAATAGAAGAAGATATACGACACCATCCGCAAAAATCCGCCAGGCTTTCATGAAACCGGAATTGCCCCGGATCTTTTGGTTATGCTGACCCGGCATGGAGTGAAGAAATGCCATCGCCCTGTACGCCCCCTCTTGCTGCTTTCTTATTAGAACGCTGTCATTGTGTTTGTCCACCGTGATATACGTCACCAGGCCAGGCTTCTTCACAGGAAAAGTGATCCGGTCGCTATTCTGATTGATGAAATCTACTTCGCCTTTGATCCCTAATTTCTGAATGATGGCCCTGGCCGTTAACAGGTCCGTTGTGTCGTATGGGATCTTATCAAGCTTCGTTTTGACTTCATCCATCGGCTCAACCGGACTTCGTGAGCTGATAACCTGCGGATGGTTAAAGACGAACACACTGATACTGAAGATCAGAACGAACGGGCTGATGAAAAGTCCGGAATATAAATGCAACGAACGCAGGAGAGGATAATATTGCTTCATAGCGGCCAAATCTACCGTAAAAGATACTGACCGGACACACACCCAACAGCTTTGCTGTTAACGGTCAATCCCGCGGATATGGACGGCCGTAGCACAGTTTGTCCGGTGTTCTTCAAATAAACCGCCATTGTTACCACCTGGCAACTTGAGCTCACAAAGCTAAATGGAACCAATAAATGTTCTTTTCAATGTTAATATTGTTGAAGTTACAACCCGATAAAGCGCTCGGAACAATCCGGTAACACCGGAAACATCAAATAGAAGAATGCAGTCTTGATGACATTGATGAACGATACACCATTACAAATTCGCGGCGGTGTATCCCTTTCGCAAAAGATCCTCCTGCTTTGCCCCAACCGGACAGATCGTCCCGAATAGACATGTAAATGATATAAACGGTACCGGCTTATCTGTAAGACCTTCCTTCATTGGACAGCTATCTTTGCAATGTCAAAAGGAAACGTTATGAAGAGAATCAACAGAATCATCATGTTAGCAGTTGGCGTTCTGGTGGCCATACTATGTGTATCGATTGTTTTTTAACCCACGGCCTATACAGTCGATCCTATTAATTAAAAGCGCTACATAAGGAGTAACCTTTCAAACCATTTGTTTGCAATATGAAGCTCGAAATTGCAGAAACAACTTTTTCCGCGCCAGATGCGATAACGCTCCGGTTCAAGGGAAACAAAAAACTTGAACACTATAAACCGGGACAACACGGCGTATTTCTGTTCGATGTCAACGGAGAAAAACTGACAAGAACATACTCGTTCCACACCGTTGCAGGAATCGATTCAGATCCGGCAATAACCATCCGGGCGGTTGAAAACGGTACAGTTTCTAATTTTGTTATAAACAACAGGGCTGCCGACGTCGCGTTAGAAAGTATCTCGGGCTCATTCTTCCTGGAACCCTCCCCGAAAACAAAACGCCACCTGATAATGTTTGCCGGCGGGAGCGGTATAACACCCATCATGGCGATGATCCGTGCGATTCTTTATAAAGAGCCTCAATCTTCAATCTCATTGATCTATTCAAACCGGAACTATCGGCGGATTATCTTCAGGGATGAATTAAACAGGCTTGCCAACGCATTCCCGGACAGGCTGAAGATACACCACGTACTTACAGAGAATGAAAACGTCCCGGCAGATTTCCCGGTCTTCTACAAAAGCAAATTATCACGATTCATTATCCGGAGACTAATCAATATCATTCATTCTGAGATCAGTTATAATACCGAATACTATTTGTGCGGACCACATGGATTCATGGAATTGATCGGGGAGTCGCTGAATTCGCTGGACGTTGACAGCGCGCGGATCTACAAAGAACATTTCTTTATTCCTGAGACAAGAGATCCATGTCTGGATTTCAGTAACCTTCCGCCAAGGGAGGTGCTCATCAAATTTTCCGATGCGGAAAAACTATTGGTGGTAAATGGCGGGAAATCCATTCTGCAGGCGGCATTACAAAACAATATCAAGTTGACCCATTCCTGTTCGGAAGGACAATGCGGAATGTGCCGAGCCTTCCTGTTGACAGGAGAAGTCAGGCTGCGCAAAAACCATGTCTTAACGGATGACGAGCTGAAAGCCGGACAGGTCCTGCTATGTCAGGGATTCCCTGTATCGGATAATGTCTCCGTCAGGCCCATCCATTAAGAGGAATTACGAAGGCCGCTTCGCGCTGGCCTCTCCTTTGCAGCGACCCCGGCGAACAATTCCTGACAAAAATCACTCTTGGGGCTGTTCAAAATCGCTGCCAATGAGGCAGCGTCATAACATCTTTATACCTCGTTACTCAGGGAAACATAATTATGAAAGACAAGGTTTTTTGATGATGTCGGTGTGCTGGTAGTATTGTCGTTGGCAAACGGACAGCGTCTTCGCCTTTTTGCGTTTATCAAAATTGTTGACCAATCCATTAAATCAAATGCTATCGACTAGCATCGAAGCCTCATGATAAAGTCGATTATCTCATGGTCACTAAGGAACACGTGGATGGTTATCACCATGTACACCGTGATGATAATCTATGGCATTTATTCCGTGATCCATACACCCGTGGACGCAATACCGGATCTCTCTGAAAATCAGGTCATCATTTACACAGAGTGGATGGGACGGAATCCCCAGATCATAGAAGATCAGATAACCTATCCATTAACAAGCAATCTCCAAGGCATACCGAAGGTAAAAAACATCAGAGGATCTTCCATGTTTGGGATGAGCTTTGTGTTTGTCATCTTCGAAGATAACGCTGACATATACTGGGCGCGCGCAAGGGTGCTTGAAAGATTAAATTATGCTACCCGGCTTCTTCCGGAGAATGTCACCCCCACCCTCGGGCCTGATGGAACCGGACTTGGACATGTCTATTGGTACACGCTCGATGCCCCGGGCTATGATCTCGGAGAGCTTCGCGCACTGCAGGATTGGTATGTGCGGTTCGCCCTGCAAACCGTGGATGGAGTAAGCGAAGTTGCCTCCTATGGAGGATACCAAAAGCAGTATCAGGTCGTAGTCGATCCCCTGAAGCTTCGGTACTATGACATTGGTTTAATGGATGTTGTCGAAAAAATCAAAGCTAACAACAATGAAGTAGGCGGCCGGAAATTTGAATTATCGGATATCGGATATATCATCAAGAGTACCGGGTACATCAAGAACATAGAGGAGATTGAAAATATCCCGCTCAAAACGGTTAACACTGCCCCAATTCTTATAAAAGATATTGGCGCAGTCCAAATGGGTGGTGAACTCCGGCTTGGAATTGTGGATGAAAACGGCGAGGGAGAAAAGGTGGGTGGCATTGTCATCATGCGCTATGGAGAAAATGCAAAAAATGTAATTGACCGCATAAAAGTAAAACTGGAAGATGTAAAAAAAGGTTTGCCGGAAGGCGTCCGGATCAAACCTGCATATGACCGCTCCGATCTGATCGAGGCCACGATCAAAACGTTAAGCGAAGCAGTCACTGAAGAGATCATTGTTGTTGCCATCGTGCTCTTCATATTCCTGTTTCATGTGCGGAGTGCGTTGATTGTTGTCATTACCATTCCCGTATCAGTATTGTTCGCATTTATCCTCATGGGTTGGTTCGGAATAACTTCCAACATCATGTCACTGGCGGGAGTTGCCCTCGCCGTCGGTGATCTTGTCGATGCCGGGATAGTAATGGTTGAAAATGCCATGAAATCGATCAGCGGAGAGGCCGAAACGACTTAGCGATGGAAGAAAAAGACAGAATAGAGAAAATAGAAAAATCCTCCCAGCTTATTGGCAAGGCGGTAGTGAGTTCTATTCTCGTTACACTGGTTTCCTTTAGTCCGATTCTCTTTCTGACAGGACAGGAACATAAGATGTTCTCTCCGCTGGTATGGACCAAAACGTTCGCCATGATCGGATCCGGTCTTGTTGCGATCATCCTTGTACCCGTGCTCATGACAATCCTGTTGAAGGGAAAGATCCGGCCGGAAAGTAAACACCCTGTGAGCCGTTTCTTCATGTGGATTTATGGACCCGTCATCCGCTGGTGTCTGAAATGGAAAAAAGTGACGATGGCCCTTGCGTTGGCCCTCGTGCTGGGAAGCGTGCCGCTGGTACTCAACCTCGGCACTGAATTCATGCCGCCGCTCGACGAGGGATCGCTTCTGTTCATGCCGGTTACTTTACCCGATATCTCCAACAACGAGGCAAAGCGTCTGCTGCAAGTGCAGGACAAAATAATCAAAACAATTCCAGAGGTTGTGAATGTCCTGGGGAAGGCAGGCAGGGCCAACACCGCGACCGACAATGCTCCCATCAGCATGATCGAAACAATCATCCTCCTGAAGCCCCGGCGCGAATGGCGGGAAGGCATGACAAAAGAAGGTCTTATTCGCGAGCTTAACAATAAACTAAGTATTCCGGGTGTGATCAACAGTTATACCCAGCCCATCATCAACCGGATCAATATGCTCTCAACCGGAATACGAACGGATGTAGGCATCAAGATCTATGGGCAGAATCTGGACTCCATAAATTTTCTGGCGTATGAATTCAAGAAACTGCTCGAAGGATCTGAAGGCGTCGCAGACTTATATGTAGAACCGATCGTGGGCGGCAAATACATCGATATAAGAGTCAACAAGGAAACAATCGGGCGCTACGGATTAAGTGTTGATGACGTTAATGTGTACGTTGAAACCGCCCTTGGCGGCATGAACACCACGACAACCATAGAAGCACGCGAGCGATTTTCCGTCAACGTGCGTTTTGCACAGGACTACCGCAATACCTTTGATAATTTACAACGCCTGCAAATCCAAAGTCCCGCTTTTGGACCGGTCCCCCTGTCGGCAGTTGCTGATATCCGTATTACCGGAGGACCGCCGATGATCAACTCCGAGAATGCCATGCTGAGAGGAACGCTGCTCTTTAATGTACGAGGCCGCGATATGGGCAGCACGGTAGCCGAGGCCAAAGAACGTTTGGAAAAGGCAGTGCAGCGCTTGCCGAAAGGTTATTACCTGGAATGGAGCGGGCAATACGAAAATCAGGTCCGCGCACAAAACCGCCTCATGATGATCATTCCAGTTGTACTATTGATAATCCTTGTCATCCTGTACTTCACATTTAATAATATCAGGGAAGTGTTGATTGTGTTGTCAAGCATCCCGGTGGCGCTTGTCGGAGGCGCCTACTCGCTGTATTTCTTCGACGTGAACTTTTCAGTGGCGGTGGCCGTAGGCTTTATCGCGCTATTCGGAATTGCGGTCGAGACAGGTGTGCTGATGCTTGTATACCTGAACAACGCGCTCTATTTTAAACTTAAAAACCTGACCCGACCGGTCAACAAAGAGGATATAGCGCAGGCGATCTACGATGGAGCGGTGCAAAGAGTCCGTCCGAAACTGATGACGGTACTGGTTGATGTTATTGGTCTGCTACCGGTCTTACTGGCCACAGGGATCGGAAGCGATGTCATGAAACCAATCACGATACCTTTTGTGTTTGGGTTATTGACGTCAACAGTCTTTGTACTTATTGTCTTACCGGTGATTTATGCCTCGGTTCGGGAACGCGAGCTGGCCAGAAGGGGTACTATCGACTACACACGCTTACAGGATTAGCAGCCTGATCAAAGATCGTTGACGTCGCCCAAATGAAGATAATCCGGGCAAAAAGAGATTTTAGGAAAGCTCAACACGCGGAATCTTCCGTGCAAAATAATTCCACCTACCAGGCAGCAAGCGGATACCGGCGCCTCAATATGGCCTCTGCCAGATCATCCGGATAAACCCGAACATCCGGACTTGTCGCGGATATAAACCGCGTACAGACTCCCCTGCTTTACGGTATTTATCAAAACTTTTTCGCTCCGGAGCGCATCCACATACTAAAACTCCATGCTTTGTGTAACCTTGCCTGAAGGAAAGCAGTATTCATACGATAGCGGGCAGCGGTAGACATATTCCGGAAATCACATTATCCCACCCATATGCTATTCAATTACTTCCTCCTGGCTTTGCGCAACTTGAAGAAACAGCGCGGCTACGCCATCATCAATGCATTCGGACTGGCAATAGGACTTGCTGCTGCCGTGCTGATATTCATGTACGTGCGCCACGAACGCACTTATGATAACTACCACCCTTTCGCCGATCAAACGTACCGGCTCGGATACCGGCTGGAATTCAAGAACGGTCAGTCCGAAAGCTACCCGGCTTCGCCCGCGGGCTGGGATAACTATATTCGCGAGACTTACTCAGGCATCTCTGGGATCACCAGTTTCTCCTCGACCGGGATGCCAACAAGCATCTCCTTCTCCGAGGCCGACAAGATCGTGCTCACCGAGGAGATCATCTGGGCTGAGCGGAATTTCAACGAGATCATTTCGATCCCCATCACCCAGGGCAGCACAAGCGATCCGCTGAAAGAAGTCAACAGCATGTTGCTGTCCGAGAGTGCGGCAAAGGAACTCTTCGGTGATGAGAATCCGATCAACAAGCTGGTCGACGTTTCTCACATGTTTATGACCAACGGTCAGAAGGTAAACATGATGATCACCGGCGTTTATAAGGATCTGCCGACCAACTCCCACCTCAGGCCCAAATACATTCTGAGCATGCTGTCTCTGAAGCCATTCGTTCAGGATCTTGAGACGCTACTGGACGCTTCCATGGGCGATGCTGAAGGCAATAACTTCTGGACACAATCCTTCTTCGTCTGCAACGACGAAAGCAAGATCCCGCTGATCCAGGAGGATCTGCAGAAACGGGCCAACGCCATCATCGAAAGATTCAATCTCGACTTCAAATTCAAACCACTGGTGAGAAAGATCACCGAGGTCCATTTCGACCAGGAGATAGACTGGAGTATTTCAAGCAAATCCGCCGATGAAAAATATATCTATGTTTTTATTTCCATCGCTGTCCTCATTCTGCTGGTCGCATGTATCAATTACATCAACCTCGCCACCGCCCGCTCCGTCACGCGGGCGAAGGAGATCGGCCTGCGGAAAACTTTTGGCGGATTTCGCTGGCAGTTGTTCATGCAGTTCATGTTCGAATCGTTCGTCCTGGTGGTCATCTCTGCGCTGATCGCGCTGTTGCTCGTGATATTGTTCCTGCCGCAGTTCAACGACCTTACTTCCCGGACCTTTCACATCTCCGACCTTTTCAGTTCCGACATGCTGTTACTTGTCGCCGCTGTCGTGGGAATCGTGACGATCATGGCGGGAAGCTATCCTGCGCTTTTTGTCTCCGGCTTCCAGCCTGCCAACGTACTGAAGGGCAAGTTTGCCTTCCGCAAGGGCTCCAATGTCTTCCGGCAGTTTCTGACCGCCATCCAGTTTGTCGTCGCCGTCATCCTGCTCGCCGGCACGCTGATCGTGGTCAGGCAAATGGACCTGATGCGCAATTCAAAACTCAACGAGACGGGCAAGCAGATCGTCTCCATCCGCTATGGCGGTTTTACGGGCGTTGCGGATGATCAGAAGTATTTGTCCTATAAGCAACTCATACTCCAGGATCCGCAGATCGAGGCGGTTACACTCGCCAACCATCTGCCGCGGCTGGACTTCTTCGGACCCATCAACATGCAGATGCAGTTCCCGGAGATCGGCGAAGAAAAACACGACTGGTTCCAGCTGAACGGAGACTACGACTTTCCCCGGACGTTCAAGCTGAACATCGTTGCAGGTCGCGACTTCGACTACAAGAATGTGAGCGATTCGACGGCGATACTGCTCAACGAGGCTGCCGTGAAAGCGTTAAAGCTGACGCCGGAGAATGCAGTAGGGAAAACTGTGGTGCGCCCTGCTTACGTCATGGGATACGGCCCGCCCGACAGCACGGCGGCCCCCGTCACCGGATTGGTGATCGGTGTCGTCGAAGATTTCCCCTACAAAAGCATGCACCAGCGTATTGACCCTCTGGCAATATCGCCGAAACCGCATTCCAATGACCGGATCATCCATGTGCGCCTCCCGGCCGCGCACATCGGCGAAAAGATCAGCGCACTCGAAGCAAAGTGGAAGCAAGTGTTCCCCGGCTTCGGCTTCGACTACTGGTTTGTCGACGATGAATTCGGAAGAATGTACGAGAACGAGACACAAGTATCGCAGATCACTGCGAAGTTTTCTATCCTTGCCATTCTCATCACCTGCGTTGGACTCTATGGATTGGCCGCGTTCCTCTCCCAGCAGCGCACCAAGGAGATTGGTATCCGAAAGACGCTGGGAGCAAGCAATGGACAGGTAGTAGCGTTGCTATTGAGTATCTTCGCCAGGCTCCTGCTCATCGCTTCTCTTGTTGGCCTTCCTGTCACGTATTATTTTTCGATGCAGTGGCTCGCCGGTTTTGCCTACCAGACCGATCTCTCCGTCTGGCTGTTCGGCAGCGCGATCCTCACAATGGTTAGCATCACCTTGCTCACCGTAGGCTTCGAAACGCTGAAAGCTTCCATGGCGAATCCGGTTGTGGCTTTGAAACATGAGTAGGGTGAAGATTTAAGATTTAAGATTCAAGATTTAAGATTCAAGATTCAAGATTGAGACTGCTTTCAGGATAATGAACCCGTCCCCCCAATTTTAAACCTTGAATTTTAAATTTTAAATTCTTAAACTTTGAATTTTAAACTTAAATCACTGAACGCGAACAGTAAAGAAAACCGTCGTCCCCTTGCCTGGCGCACTTTCAACCCAGATATTCCCCCTGTTGAGGACGACCATTTCCCTGGTGAGGATTAAACCGATGCCCGTACCTTTTTCCTTGTTTGTTCCGTAGGTTTGATAGTGACGGTCGGGCTTAAACAGTTTCGCAATCTGTTCTGCAGACATGCCAACGCCGGAATCCTTCACGCTCAATGTAAGGAGGTCTCCTTCAATCGTTCCATCGATCTGAATATGCCCGCCATCCGGAGTAAACTTCACGGCATTCGCAATGATATTACGAAATACAACCTCCAGTTGATCCCTGTCCACCCAGCAGGAAAAAGATTCGTCGAGACGGTTCGTAACGCCGATATTTTTCCGGCGAATGTCCATCGCCAGCTGGTCAACAACCTGCGCGACCAGGGGAGCCACCATGACATCTGCGGGTTTCATCGCACTACTCATCAGCTGTGCTTTGCCCCATTGAAGTAAATTCTCAAGTGTGTTGCCCGACAGCGTCAGCTGGTCATCAAGCGCCTTGTAAATAGCGGAGGATCGTTCCGCGCTGAGATCACCGGCTTGCAACAGCGGCAACATAGCCCTCAGGTTCCGGATGGGCGTCCGCAGATCATGGCTGATAACTGACAGGAGCAGATCTTTGACTGAATTGAGTCGTTCAAGTTCGGCATTGGACTTTACCAATTCACCGTTAAGTCGCTTCCGCTCGCGCGCATTTTTAAATACAATAAACGTAACGGCCATCAACAGCGCCGTGATAAATGCCAGGGACCAGCCAATATACTTCTGCTGGTTGATGACTACGACGTTCGCACTGTTTATATCACTCAGGAGTCCAAGTTCGCTTTGATGGCGCTCAAACTTGTACATTGATTCCAGTTGCTTTAAGTTTCTTCCGTTGACAGCCTTTTGCTTCTTTTGCGCGGCCTCATGAAACTTCACCTGGTGCTGGTACGCCTGCCGGTAATCTCCCGCGGCTGCATAAAATTCCGCATAGGTTTTATGGACATCGTCCATAGGATTGAAGAAATCATTGAACATGATCTTCCTGTCCTGAACAATGCCCATTGCACTATCAACGTATGCCTTGCCATGCGCCAGCAGTCCCTTCTTCACGTATACTGATCCCAGATTGACATAGGTTTCGATCTCATTCTCAAATTCGATCGTGTTGCGGATCAGCGAGAGATTGCGGTGATAGTAGTACAGGCTGCTGTCATAGCTTCCCGTGGCCCGGTGACAGCTTCCGATATTGCCCGACAGGATTGCCAGCCAGACTGTGTCGGCGTGATTGCGCGCTACTTGATACGCCTGGCGGAAGGTAGACGCTGCCTGCGGGTATTGTTCCCGTTGGCGAAAGATCAGCGCGTCACCATTAAAACAATTGATCCTTGTGCGGTAGTGAATGGAGTCGCCGCCGGTCTTGAGCGTTCGCTCATAGTAGTCCCGGGCGTCCTCGTAGTTGGCCGCCCTATGGTGGATCAGGGCGATCTCAAAATAGCTTTGCGCCTCTCCGATGCGCTTGCCCCTCGACTTGTAGAATTCCGCGCTCTCGAGAAAAAAAGCCAATCCCTGATCCAGTCGTCCATTCGCAAACATGCTGCAAGCCCATCCATACACCTTTGGAAGCAACTGATCGCCAAAAGGCTTCTGACGGGCAATATCGATGATAGCCCTGACGTCATCCCCCTGAAAGCCCAGTTTCCCGGAATGAAGGTAATGTATCATCGAATCGAATGCAGCAATAAATTGACGTTCCGTCGCCGCCTGTTCAAGCTGGGAAATGGAATTGTCCACTGACTGTCCGCTTGACATGTGGGCCAGAAGGAGCGCAATGGTGACTAAAAGAAGGCGAAGCATAAACCTGTATTGCAACGGACTGGGCTGAGCTGCAATCAAGGCAGAAAAATCAACCGGGAGCCTGGGACTAAATACTCAAAGATACGAACTGGCAGGATCGGACACCGTATTAAAAGCACGCAGAAAATTCATATGTAAGTTTAAGATGAAAAATGGGGTCACCGGAAAGCGCGGCCCTTTGACCGGTATACGTCCAGCGGCTGTATACAAGGCGTAGCGCCGCCCCGATTTTAATTCCAAAGCTTCCACGTCGGTTACACATGCTTGCTGAGAATGCAGGCACGCATACTCAACGCCGGTCACCGGCCGCACCTATCCGGTGCGGCGTCATGTCCGCAACCTCAACATCTCCGCCGTCCGGCAGAATTTTAAATATCAAATTTTAGGACTGAAAGGTGGTCCTCCCTCAATCTTAAACTTTAAATCTTAAATCTTAAATCTTAAATCTTAAATCTTAAATCTTAAATCTTAAATCTTAAATCTTAAACTTTAAACTTTAAATCTTGAATTTTGAATATTAAATAAATCTTAAAGTTATCTTTAATATATACCAATCTTAAAAACTCCCCCTATGAAATACCTATTTACAATTGCTGCTCTGATCTTGTCGGCAGCATGCTTTTCCCAGGGCCAGTTCCAGAACGAAACTGCAGGCTCATTGAGTTATGTATCGGGACACGTGATGCAGCTGGCGGACGCCATTCCGGCTGAAAAGTACACCTATTCACCGCAGCAGGGTGTCCGATCCGTTGCCGAGGTCTGTGCCCATATTATCTCGGCCAACTATTTCTTTGCGTCCAAGCTCGGCGCGGAGATCCCCGCAGATGTCAACATGGAAACTATCGAACAAAATCTAAAGACGAAGGATGTGATTCAGAAAGAGCTGAAGCGTTCTTATGACCTGATGATCGGTGCGATCAAAAACACAAACGACGCGGCATTGACGAATAAGGTCGAGTTTCCCTTTCCGGGCGAGTTTACCGGCATGACTGCAGTCCTGATCGCGCTGGGTCACTCCAATGAACACCTTGGACAACTGATTGCCTATGCGCGCATGAACCAGATTACTCCTCCCTGGAGCGAAGGCAAATAACGATCCGTTGCGAGCGTGGACGCGACACGCGTCTGCGCGAAGCGATCCCCTTCATCAGCAGGAGATGGGCCATGGAACGTCGCCGTGGCAGCATCGTATGGCTAGTTTCCCACCCGGCAAGTGTCTGAACCTTGATTTGAAGGATTGAAGGATTGCCTTGATTCCTGATTAAAAAAGATTGGCGTGATTGGCGATAGTTTGTGTAGCGGAATGTGTTCCCACCATATTCGATTTAAACAATGACAAACGTCAGGTCTTTGCCTTTGAAAAACCTGACACAAATCAGTTTTCCCATGTGACCTGTGTCACACAGTATCCACACCGTTGCCGTCAACTTTGCGACGACAAAAAAGAATCACTGTCAAATATATCAACTTCTCAGCGCACAGGACATCGGCAACGCCGGAGTCGACGAGCGTCTGGATCTCCTGGCCTCAATGTACAATAGATTATCTATAAATCGCACTGTCTTAAAGACAAATACATTCAAACAAGCCAGGCACGATACGGGCCTGGGTTAGCAAAGGAGATATCTCCTAACGGCGACTGCTCGAATGACATTCTGCGGACTTGTCTACGCGAGACGGTGGACTGGAACCGGAAAACTCCCTACCCGCGAAAAGCACGCAGGGAGCTCAGCTTATTCCGGCAGTATAAATTATGAATTGCAATCCACACAATTTTCTGATAAAAGCTATCAGGATTGCTGAAAATCGGAGAAGCGTCGACCCGATGAGCACAATTACCCCCGGTTCGGAAGGGCCTCCTAGATGTTCTCGCTCGATCCGCTCCTTCGGGGTGACAGTTATCCGCTAAGCGCAGCATGACAAGACCATGTCAAAGAACGGTTATCCCGGTGATCTTCGTCATTTGATT
>JBARAD010000259.1:0-2991 GCA_049791675.1 Chryseosolibacter sp. | reverse complement strand
AGGTAAATGGGTGAATTGGTAAATAAGTGATCAAGTAAAAATAGACTGGGTTGGACAGGTCGGGCGGCTATCATAAGGTCATCCCTACGGGATTTGGAATGAGGTCGTGCCGGAAGATCAGTCTGGGGGAGTCCCGAAAATCTAAAAGGAGAACTCTCACTAACATTAAGTTCCGGAGGGATGAACTTTGAATCTTGAATCTTGAATTTTAAATCTTACCGCGCTTCCAAAACGTGCATCACAGGTACAAGAGAATTAATTCCGGTGAGGACCAGCTTGTCGTCCTGCATGCTGACGCGGAATTCCCTTCGGTCGACATTGGCGGTGCCTTGCAACTTGATCCGCGTGATGAGTCTTTTTGTTTCGCTGTGGTAGCTCCAGATGCCGTCGTAGAGGTCGATCTCGTCCGTCACGGCGTGCTGCAGCGAGCATGAACTTTCGGAAGCAGGTCGGTCGAGCGTCTGGTGGAAGTCGTCGACTTCCAGCGCCAATGTTCCATCGCTGCCAAAGGTATAGTGCCTGTAGTCCACCCTGGACTCCTGAATAAACGTTACGGTCTTGTCAGGTTCATTAACGCAGTCAAGAGGAGTGGTGAACTCGTATATTTTACCGACGCCCATTTTGATCGTATCGCTGTCGGGGCCGGTGCCCATGATCTCCCAGACCGTGGACCACTGACCTGCTGAAATAAATTCGCTTCCTTCACCGGGCATGCCGACGATGATCACGGGACGTTCGATGATGTTGCTCACCTTTTGGTCAGCGTTGTAAGCGCTGTATAAGAGCGTTATGGGACCGGCAGAACTATTTTCGTCTACCGTGATAGCGAAACCACGTGCCGTAGATGGGGCGTATTCCACAAATGCTCTCGCGCTGGTGACCTTGAAATAGTCCTTCGAGCCCTTGACCTGCACATGAAATCCTGCCACATCGCCACTCTCGACAGTTACTTGCACATTGGTGTACGTGCCTGCAATGAGATAGAGCGTATCCTTGCTGTCCAGGATCTTCGGCGTCCCGGCAACTTGTGTTTGTTTGGGAAAGGCGTCCGTCATCCGCGTGCTTTGCTCGAGTTCCATGCCTTGCGAAATGACCGTCTGGTCCGGGCCGCCGGGATCGGAATCCTCCTCACAGCCGATGATTAAAGCCGCAAGAAAAATAGAAGTTAAAAAGTGTTTCCTGAGTGATCTGAGAGGGTTCATCTTTGAGGGGGTTTGATTGATTGCTGATGTAAAAATAATCAATTTCGGAAAAATGACAACTGGGTGGCTATGGTGAGGTAATTAGTAAGAAGTAATCAGTAAATAGTATTCAGTAATTGGTATGGCAGTAGTCAGAGAGGTATCCGGGGCGGCATGTGTCTGTTACATCCTCCCCTAAGGAAAGGACGTCTCGCGATGAAGTTTGTGGAGGGTGAACGTTCTTTGTTCCATTGAGCCCAATCTTGAATTTCAAATCTTAAATCTTGAATTTTGAACTTTAAATCTTGAACTTTAAATCTTGAATTTTGAATCTTAAATCTTGAATCCAGCTTTCATCAGATGAAAATATTCGGCCAAGACACCAGTAGTTCCAACAGTGCGCAATTCAACATCACCGAAGACGACCGTCTATGGGTCGAAGAGAATTTCAGATGGCTGAAGGAAGTCTTTGGCTATCCGAACAGAATGGAAGAACAGGTGTTGCTGACGCCAAAGTTTTTTCCGGCGACGTTTGCAGTGTCATCCGTCATGGTCGACAATGTCGTGAGCGACCTCTGCAGACTGTTTGGCATCCCGCGGGAATTGATCCGGTATGAGGTGCTTACCGACTTGCGGGACTACAACAACATTCCGTATCAGGTGGAGGGAAAGCCGTTTGAGTGCGAAACGGAGCTGAAGAAAGGGGAGTACACGATCTTTGTCGCGAATAGTCTCCTAAAGCATCCGGAGCGCCTGATCCATAGTCTCATCTTCGAGTTCATCCGGATACGGCTGACCGAAAGCGAGCTTGCATTTGATGTCGGCGGAGATGACACCGGACTATTCATTTACCTGGCTGGCATTTACTATGGATTCGGTGTGATCCTCGGCCAGAATCTGTTGCACTCCGGTCGCAGCAGCGATGGTTTGTGGGAGATCAAGTGGAATTACATTTCGGAAATGCCACAACCCGTCATGGCTTTCAGTCTCGCCACGTATGCCAACCTAAGAGGTGAGGAGGACCCATCCTGGAAAAATGAGTTCAAGGGCGATTTCAGGAAGATGCTTGACGATGCGATCGCGTACGTCAGGACAAATCCGAGCGATCTCTACGATGAGGCCGAAGTAAAGGCCAATGATCTGTTCAATGAGGCCAATGATCATTTCGAAAGGGGCGAGGCCGGGCAATCGATCGCCAGCCTGCAGAAGATTCTTTTTCTGACGAATGATCCGCACCTGAAAGCCGATGTATACAACAACATGGGTTACTATTACCTGCGTGCGGGAGACTATCGGCAAGGCATTTCAAACTTTCGGAAGGCACTGGCGTTAGGTCCCGAGTACGGTTTCGCCAATGACAACCTGGGCTATGCGCTGATCATGACCGGCGAGCTCGAAGAAGGCATATCCTACGTGGAAAAAGCCATGGAGACAGGAAACAACGATCCCGCCTATACGTTTCGGAATTTTGCATTATATCACCAGCGTAAGAAGCAATTTGAGCTCGCTGAAGAATTCTTCCAAAGATCATTTGCCCAAAACGCGCCGGTCGATTTGCTGGAGTACCATTACGGTGAATTTTTGCTGGAGCAGGGTGACGTTGACAAAGCGAAGGAGTTCTTTCTGAAGTAGGCTGAAAAGAAGGAGGAAGAAGGGGTTAGACAGGTGGAGGGGTTTGAGAAGCCGGAAACATAAGGCATTCGGGGCCTGCTTTGTTGCTATTTAACATAATATAAATTATATAACTTCCCTGTAGGCAGCCGACCTCAAGTATCGATGCCTTCATGTCCTGGTCAAACTAATATTGGAG
>JBARAD010000258.1:0-6540 GCA_049791675.1 Chryseosolibacter sp. | reverse complement strand
GAATTCTAAAATATCCACTTTTTAGGTATGACGTATTTGCCGAAGATCTAGAAGTATATTTTGAAAATTTGCCTCGGGAGAGACCCCTTCTGGTTTCAACCATCAACCCTCATTCATTCTACGTAGCAGAACATGATCAACTTTTTAAAACCGCATTAAGGAAATCACATGTTCTTTTGCCTGATGGTGTGGGAGTCGTCTTTGCCATTTGGCTGATAAATGGCAAAAAAATCAATCGAATTTCTGGCATGGATATTTTTCTTTATCTATTAAGAAAACTGGACGCAGAAAAGAACCCTCAGATGAAAAGAGTTTTCTTTCTCGGATCTACCGACGATACCTTATCGCTTATTCATGAGAAAATCAGACAAGAATACCCCACTTTGTCAATTGGATCCTATTCCCCTCCATTTAAACCAACGTTTAATGAGGACGAAGTAAATTTTATGGTGGAGAAGATTAATGTTTTTAACCCACACGTGCTTTTCGTCGGAATGACCGCGCCTAAACAGGAAAAGTGGGCATATGCGAACTTGGGGCATCTAAAAGCAGAATTGGTATGTTCAATAGGAGCAGTTTTTGACTTTTATTCTGAAAATCTAAAGCGACCGGGAAAAATATGGCAAACCCTGGGCCTCGAGTGGTTTCGAAGACTAATCGGTGAACCCAAAAGGCTTTGGAAGAGATCGCTCATATCACTCCCATACTTTCTTACGCGGGTGTGTATTGAGGCCTTTAAAAAAAGGCTCATAATAAAAAGGTAGTTAATTTGATCTACACGATTACGTTACCATGCTAAATGCACTATATAACCATTTATCCATTCTCTTTCCTGTACGCCGGCGTTCAATTTCAATGCACAAAGGCACGTTAACTAACTAATCAAAAGTTATAATATGAGTTTGGCTTGGCATCAGCGTCTTTCTTATTACTTGCTTATCTTAATTTTCTTGGTCTACCCATTCGCCCTGAAACTCTGTAACGCAGCCATCCTACTTTTCGCTCTTAACTGGTTAGTCTGGGTAGCACGGGAACCAAAGAAGTTTGAATGGAGGGGCTGGATGATGTGGTTGATGATAGCAGCTTACATGATGACGGCGCTCAGCTTACTCTATTCCACTAATCTTAAAGCAGCCCTTTTTTCTCTCGACAAGAAAATGGCGCTACTCATCCTGCCTTTGGTCATCGGGTCCTCCCCTCGTATAACCAACAAGCAATTTCGCTCTTTAATGCTAGTTGCAATTGGGTCTGTTGCGCTAGCTATATCCATCTGTCTTATTGCCGCTACTTACCGCAAGTTGATGGGGGTACCTGGTGGGTTTTTCTGGAAAGACCTTACCGCCCCTTTATCCGAATTTCACCCAACCTATTTTTCGCTCTATATCAATTTCTTAGCTGCATGGCTGATCATTTACCTAATCGAAAATTGGGAAAAGGAAGCATTTTGGACCACGCGGTTAGCTTTTGCTGTAATCATTTTTTTCTACTCAGCCTTGATACTATTATCATCAAAAATCCATTTGATGCTTGCTGGAGCCATTCCTTTGATTATTGTGATCTGCTATTTGAATAAATTCCAATTAAAATTTGCAATTCCGGCTTTACTCCTAATTTTCTCTGTTTCTGCTCTCATTTTGAAAGGGACAAAAGCGGCTGAAAGATTCAAACACATAAACACGCTTAGCTATGAACTTGACAGCCCAGTTAGTACTTTCAATGAATTTACCATAAGACTTGCATTAGCGGAATGTTCATGGCATATTTTGAAGAATGATCCGGTTTTTGGCGTCGGAGCCGGGGATGTCTATGACGAATTGGATAAGATCTATCGCAAGGTAGATTATAAATACGGCTATCTTGATCAGCAAAACCCGCACAATGAGTATCTGAGCCAATGGCTTGCCACCGGATTGATTGGACTTATATTAATGCTCGCAATATTGTACTTGATGCTCACTACCGCCCTGCGGAAAAAGCAATATGATTTTCTTATTTTACTGATACTCTTCATCATTACTTTCGCTGTTGAATCCGCTCTTGAACGCCAAAAGGGAATTGTGCTTTACTCCCTTTTAACCAGTCTGTACGTTTTTAGAGAGAAAAGTCCGGTCAGGAAATATGATACGAAGTAGCCAGGGACAAAAAAGACTGTGCGCTGATAATCTTAATTTCAGATGTTTCCTTATTTTTGGTCTCTCAGACCCTAATTTATGGCCATACAGCTAGCCGCTGCTATCACATCTTTCGTCATTTCCTTTCTGATCGTCCCGGTCATCATCAAGTATTCCCTCAAAAAAAATCTGCTTGATATTCCCGGACGCAGGAAAATCCATAAGAAGGTGACCCCTTCAATGGGCGGCATTGCCATTTTCTGTGGCTTTTTCATCTCCTCGCTGATCTGGGTCGACTTTCCTATGTGGAGTGATATTAAATTCATCTTATTCGCCCTCTTTGTCATCTTTTTTATTGGGGTACGGGATGATCTTGTTCCCTTAAGGGCCATCCTGAAACTTGTTGGCCAAATACTCGCAGCAAGCCTGCTCATTTTCCTTTCTGGCCTGAGAATCGATTCATTGTATGGGATATTTGGAATCACCGACCTACCGGATGGAATTAGCTATGTCTTGACCATCTTCACAATCATCATCATAACCAATTCGTTTAACCTGATTGATGGCCTCGATGGACTGGCGGGAACAATCGCGATCATTGCTTTATTCTGCTTCGGCACGTGGTTTTTTCTGGTAGGCGACACCACTTTCGCAGTTCTTTCATACACGATGATGGGCGCGATTCTCGCTTTTCTGATCTTTAACTGGCAACCGTCCGAAGTGTTTATGGGTGACACCGGAGCATTGGTCATCGGGATGCTCCTGGCGATCCTGGCAATCCATTTCATTAATCTTAATTTTGCTCTCCCGCTGGATGCTCCGTATAAATTTCTATCTTCCATCGGAACGGCCGCTTGCTTTATCATCGTTCCGCTGGTCGATACGTCAAGAATCATTTTACTGCGTCTCTTCAAAGGCAAATCACCATTTAAGCCGGACAAAAATCATATCCATCACGCAATCATGCGCATGGGTAAGACACACAGCCAAACCACCTTGATACTGGCCGCCACGCATTGCTTTTACATAGCCATGGCACTCATGCTGCATGATTTATCAGAACGTTATGTACTCCTCGGTGTCATCACGCTATCGATCATCCTTAGCGTCACCATCGACAGACTGATTATCAGACGGCTGGACGTGAAGGAAGTGCCCGATTAACATATCGGAGGTCGCTCCATTCCCCCAAATTCCCTATTTTTGCCCTTCACATATTTCGCATGGAAACCCGCATCCAAACCCTTTTAAAAGAAGTCAACGAGTTCGTCGTAGCCGACAAACAATCGCTCGAAGCTTACCGGCTGAAGTATATCAGCAAGAAAGGGGTTATCGGCGAGCTGTTTGAAGAAATGAAGCAGCTGCCTCCCGAGCAAAAAAAGCTGACCGGGAAAATTCTCAACGACCTAAAAAAGGCCGCTGAAGCACGTTTCGCCGAAATGTCCCAGGCTATGGAAACGGCCGGCGACAGCACGGTCGAAATCGACCTCACGCTCCCGCCGGTTCCGAACAAGGTCGGTAACCTCCACCCGCTGACGTTAACCAAATACCGCATCATCGAGATCTTCGAACGCCTCGGCTTCAACGTGGCCGACGGTCCGGAAATCGAAGACGACTGGCACAATTTCTCCGCCCTCAACTTTCCTCCGAACCACCCTGCCCGCGAAATGCAGGATACTTTCTTCATTGAAAAATCCAACCAGGAAGGCGGCGACGTGCTCCTGCGGACGCATACCTCTAACGTGCAGATCCGCCTCCTCCAAAACCAGAAACCTCCCGTTCGCGCCATTATGCCCGGACGTGTATATCGCAACGAAGCCATCTCCGCCAGAGCCCACTGCTTCTTCCATCAGGTCGAAGGACTCTACGTGGACCGCAACGTGAGCTTCGCGGACCTCAAACAAACGCTCTTTCATTTCGCGAAGGAAATGTATGGCAAGGATATCCAGCTTCGCCTGCGTCCTTCGTTCTTCCCCTTCACCGAACCCAGCGCTGAGATCGACGTAACATGCCTCATCTGCAAGGGGGAAGGGTGCGTTGTCTGCAAACGAAGCGGCTGGGTGGAAATCGCGGGCGCCGGCATGGTCCATCCCAATGTATTGCGCAATTGCGGTATCGATCCTGAGGAGTTCACTGGCTTCGCTTTTGGCATGGGCATCGAACGCGTGACGCAACTTCGCTATCAGGTCAACGACCTGAGACTGTATTCTGAAAATGATATCCGTTTTCTGCGCCAGTTCCAAAGCGAAGGGACCGCATGATCGACAGAATAAAAAAAATAGCCGTTATCGGTTCCGGAACAATGGGACAGGGTATCGCGCATACCTGCGCCGCCGCAGGATACACTGTGCTATTATATGATATTGAGGCAACATTACTGAAGGCGTCACTCTCACGCATGCGCAAAAACCTGGAGATGCTTGTGGAAAAAGGAAAGATCTCCTCCACAGAATCGCAGGCAACGCTGGGCCGGATTACTCCCGTGAGCGATTTCCGGCAACTCCAGGTTGACCTCGCCATCGAGGCGGTGATCGAAAATCTGGAAGTGAAGCAGAAGCTTTTTCAGGAAATCGAGAAGCTGAACGACCCGGATTGCATCCTTACCACCAACACGTCCTCGATTCCTGTTACCCGCATTGGCGCAGCGCTCAAACACCCCCAGCGCTTTGCCGGCTTGCACTTTTTTAATCCCGCCCCTGTGATGAAACTGGTGGAAATCGTCCGCGGAGGTGGAACCGCCGATGCTACGATTCAACTGTTAAAGGACTTTACCGTCCGGTTGAACAAACAGTTCGTGATCGCGCAAGATTCACCGGGCTTTATCGTTAACCGGGTAGCACGGCACTTCTACCTCGAACCGCTGAAGATACTGGAAGAAAATGTCGCGGATTTTAAAACTGTTGACACACTGCTGAAATCCACAGGCTTTAAGATGGGACCATTTGAACTGATGGACCTCATTGGCATTGACGTTAACCTGTCCGTTACTCAGTCGATGTACAACTCCTTCAACCAGGAACCGAAATTCCGACCAAGCCGTATCCAACAACAGAAGGTGGATGCAGGACATCTGGGAAGGAAGACGGGGTTGGGGTTTTATGTTTATGAAAAGGCTTGAGGAGTCTGAAAAGTTTGAGAAGTTTAAGAAGTCTGAAAAGACTGAAAAGTTTGAGAAGTTTAAGAAGTTTGAAAAGTTAGAAGGTAGTGGGTAAAAAGGTAAATTGGTAAATGGGTAAATGGGTAAAAAGGTTGGAAGGTTTGAGAAGTTTAGGAAGTCTGAAAAGTTGAAAAGGTAAAGGGGTAAATAGGTAAATAGGGTTGAGAAGTTTAGGATGTTTGAGAAGACATGGGCAGGCAGTGCGGCAGGTGGTAGGGACGCATGATTATGCGTACCTGGATGTGTCTCAATAGGCACGACAGCAAATCGGTAAATCCTTCATGAAGAAAGTTTTGATTTATATCGCCTTTTTCGGAATTGCGGCGGGCTGTGAGCCTGATCTGCAGGATGATGTCATACCCTGGAACGCGTTTGATGTTATCTATCTTAACCTGAATTTACCCGAATACATTCACCTCCGGTCAGATGGGACTTCCGCCTACCTGAACAATGGCGGCGTGAGAGGTCTCATTATCTATCATCAATCCGGTTCCAATTATATCGCATACGAACGGAATTGTTCCTTCCAGCCAAACTCGGCATGCGCAACGGTCGAGGTACATATTTCTACGCTGTACATGTTCTGCCCATGCTGCTCTTCGAACTTCGATCTTGCTACCGGCTACCCTACCGGCGGCCCCGCCTGGAGACCGTTGCGGAAATATGAGACGTCTTTGAATGGAACGACGCTGACCATCACGGATCAGATCGTGGAATAGTGAGTGGTGAATGGTGAGTGCGTGAATAGTGCCACTCGCGGGGCGACAGTCGTCGCCTGGTGATTGCGTTAGCCCGGCTCTCCGATTTCTGGCAACCGGCACCTGAACAACCCGGCATCTGGTACTTGGTACCCGGCATCTGGTACCCGGCAACTGGCATCTGGCAACTGGCATCCAGCCTGCGGCCTCCGCTACGCCATCAACTTATTAATAAGCTCATCCACACTGATGCCTTCGGCCTCGGCTTTGAAATTCCGGACAATCCGGTGACGCAGAACTGGTTTCGCAATGGCCTGCACATCCTCGATATCCGGTGAGTATTTGCCATTCAGCAATGCGTTGCATTTCGCACCCATGACGAGATATTGCGACGCACGCGGACCCGCTCCCCATTCAAGGTACTCGTTGGCAAGCGTAGATCCTCCGGTAACCCCGGGTCTGGTCCTGTTGGCCAGACCAACAGCATATTCGATAACATTATCAGGTACCGGCACCCTTCTCACCAGGTGCTGGAAGGCAGCGATCTCTGCGCCAGTCAGAATTTTATTGACAG
>JBARAD010000257.1:0-54964 GCA_049791675.1 Chryseosolibacter sp. | reverse complement strand
GCGTAGATCCTCCGGTAACCCCGGGTCTGGTCCTGTTGGCCAGACCAACAGCATATTCGATAACATTATAAGGTACCGGCACCCTTCTCACCAGGTGCTGGAAGGCGGCGATTTCTGCGCCAGTCAGAATTTTATTCACAGTGCTCGTCTCATCGGAAGTAGTAGCCTTCACCACTTCAACTTCATCCTTAAAAGAAGGATAGGTAAGCAGGATGTTAAACATGAAACGGTCCAGCTGTGCTTCAGGCAAAGGATAGGTTCCCTCCTGCTCAATGGGGTTTTGCGTTGCGAGCACAAAGAACGGTCGTGGCAACTCATAGCGCATGCCGGCGATCGTCACGGCATACTCCTGCATGGATTCCAGCAACGCAGCCTGCGTTTTCGGAGGCGTCCTGTTGATCTCATCTGCAAGGACAATGTTGGCGAAAATCGGGCCCTTCACAAACTTGAAGTTGCGTTCCTTATCCATGGTTTCCGCGCCCACAATATCGGAAGGCATCAGGTCAGGCGTAAACTGTATCCGTTTGAACTGAAGGTCGAGGGCGGTGGCAATAGTATGAACAAGCAGCGTCTTTGCCAGCCCCGGAACACCGATGAGCAGGGAATGACCATGGCAGAAAATCGCGATAAGCACCTGCCGCACTACTTCGTCCTGACCGATAACAACTTTGGAAATTTCAGCTTTGAGATCCTGATAAGAAGTGGCGAGGGCATTGGCTGCCTCCACCTCTGATGAAAATTTTGTCATGTAAATTTATTTTGCCTTTCGCGTACTTTCAATATTTCAAACGATTTACAGGGCTTTAGGTTATTGACCCAAACGTCTGGCATTTACAAATATCGGTATACCCCCGACAGGGGAATACTGCCCGAGTCACTCTTTAAATATCATCCTTTTTTAGTGATCCTGAACATTTGTCCCCGTGATTTCTTCACCCCTGGAAAGACAATGCAGATCCAATGGTTTAAATAAATGTGATCCTGTCGCCCGAACTCTAACCGGGCAACCTTTCACAAAGCCAGAACTGCATGAGAAGTGGGGTTTCGCCGAAATTAAGAAAGAAACTAAAACTATACCCGCTTTCGCGTGACGAATGTCGAATACCGAATGACGAATGGTGCCGTGTTCAGGCGAACTGTGGACCCGGCCTGCCAGTTCGTGGAACCTTTTGGGTGGATGAGTATAAAAGGGAAGACCGCGTTGTTACACGGTCATGATCTCGACTTCCTTCTTTTTCATCTGGGTGTCGACCCGGGTGATGTATTCATCTGTGAGCTTCTGAACCTGTTCTTCAGCGCGTTTGACGTCGTCCTCCGATACACCTTTGACCTTCTTTAATTGTTCATTGGTCTCCTTGCGGATACTCCTGATACTTACGCGGGCATGCTCGCATTCATGACCGACCTGTTTGACCAGTTGTTTTCTGCGCTCTTCGGTCAGCATGGGGATATTGATAATGATCTGCTGGCCGTCATTCTGCGGATTCAGTCCGATATTGGCTGTGAGTATAGCCTTTTCAATTTCAGGGATGATACCCTTTTCCCACGGTCTGATAAAAATGGTGCGGGCATCGGGCGTGGTCATGGAAGCGACCTGGTTGAGTGGGGTCATGGCTCCGTAGTAAGAAACCATGATTCCATCAAGCATGGCAGGGTTTGCTTTACCAGCCCTGATTTTGGTAAGTTCAGAAGCCAGATGGTTCAGTGATTTTGTCATCAGGTCTTTGGCTTCATCAAGGTATAAGTCAAGTTCGTCCATAAGGTCAAATGATTATTATAAATATAAAAATGTTACAGGAAACGATCGGTATGCCTACACGATCTCCCCGCAATTATTCGATTATGCTTACGCTTAATTTATCAGTGTTCCCGCTTTCTCGCCTTTTACAATCTTCTTGAGATTGCCCTTCCTGTTCATATCGAACACGATGATGGGCAATTTGTTCTCCATGCACAATGTAAAGGCAGTCATGTCCATGATGTTGAGATTCTTCTCGTATGCTTCCTGGAACGACAGGCTCTCGTAACGCGTTGCATTCGGAAATTTCTCGGGGTCGGCGGAATAAACACCATCCACCCGCGTTCCTTTCAGCACGACATTGCATTGTGTTTCAATAGCGCGTAAGCTGGCCGTGGAATCAGTCGTAAAGTATGGATTTCCGATGCCCGCCCCGAAGATAACGATCCGGCCTTTTTCAAGGTGACGGATAGCTCTCCGGCGAATGAATGGTTCGCAAACCTGCTCCATTTTAATGCCTGACATCAAGCGGGTGTACATTCCATGCCGTTCCAGGGCACTTTGCAATGCCATGCCATTGATGACAGTAGCCAGCATCCCCATGTAATCGCCCTGCACCCGGTCGATTCCCAATGTTTCAGCCTGCCCCCCGCGGAAGATATTTCCTCCTCCGATGACGATCGCTACTTCTACCCCTTCCTCCCTTACTGACTTGATCTCATCACAATACTGTTCCAACATATCGGGACTGATGTTGGTGTTTTTGGATGATCCCTGCAATGATTCGCCGCTGAGCTTAAGCAGAATACGTTTGTATTTAATCATAGGTTTTTTTAAGAACTTTTTCCTGGTTTAAACCAATTTCCGCTGGGTTCAGCATCCAATCTTTCTAAACAAATTGTGCAAATATAGGGAAGTAATAAAATTACAGCGGATTAAAATTCAATCAGCACCTGATTTTTTTCTACCCCTTCGCGCAGACTCACCTTCACTGATCTGACCACCGCATCCGCGGGCGCCTTGATGATGTTCTCCATCTTCATCGCCTCCAGTATCAGGAGTGGGTCACCGGCCTTCACCACATCGCCGTTTTTTACCTTGAGGTCAATGATCAGCCCCGGCATGGGGGCCCTCACGTGATTAACTCTCGCGCTGGCATTCGTATTCATGCCCATTTTCTCCAGAAGCAGATCGAACTTATCCTTCAGGAACACCGGGTATTGCTTACCGTTGACTTTGACGGTAAAGCTCTTTGCTGCCTGGTCCATTTCCACTATTTCCGCGCGGTAACTTTTATCATTCAACAGAACATGAAAGTAACCGGCCTGAATGGAAGCAAGATCCCAGGCGACGGCTTTACCGTTCACTGTGAACCCGTCGGCTGACGTGGCGATTTCGAAAACCTGGTTGTTAACGTGAGCGCTGTACATAAATCAAAAGTAAAGTTCTGAGTGAATAATTCAATAGGTTATTGGTTAATGGTTTTTGGTGGATGACCGGGAAAGACCAATTTTAAATCTTAAATCTCAAATTTTGAATTTTGAATGCTGATCCTACCGTCGGGTCACCGGCTCTTTATGCACATAATAGCCGCTTTTACTTGTTAATCCGGAAATAACTGTGTTAACTTTGCCCAACACAATTTTAAAGTAGGGGTGCCTAAAAATAACGGGCTGAGATTATACCCATTGAACCTGATGCCGGTAATGCGGACGAAGGGAGGCAAGCTGCCTGTATGAGATTAAATCTTCTGCAGGACAGGGTTAAACGTACGCTGACGCATTCCCCTGTGCGCAGCAGGTTTAAACCATTTTATCAATCATGTTAAGAAATTTGATTTCAACAACCTTTTGGTTGTTATCCGCATCCGCTTTCGGTCAATATACCGTTTCCGGTGTTGTGCGGGACGCTGAAACCAATGAATCGCTGGTGAACGCAACTGTAGGGCTAAACGCCGGAGACCGCTTTGCGCTCACCGATGCCCTGGGCCATTTCAGGTTTGACGAGGTCGCTGAAGGTCCGCTGACGATTGTCGTTACCTATGTCGGTTATGAAGATCATCAGCAAACCGTTCAGGTGCCCACCGCAGAACAGGATCTTGAGATCCTTTTAAAACCGGCGGCCATCCTCACCGAAGCGGTTGTCGTGCAAGCCACGCGGGCAACAGGTAAGACTCCTACGACATTCACCAACGTTGCAAGAAAGGAAATCGAAGCGCACAATTTCGGGCAGGATGTTCCCTTCCTCCTGAACTGGACGCCCTCGGTCGTCACTACGTCCGACGCCGGGACCGGCATCGGTTACACGGGCATCCGCATCCGCGGGACGGACCCTACGCGCATCAACGTCACCATCAACGGCATACCCTATAATGACAGCGAGTCTGCAGGAACGTTCTGGGTTGATATTCCTGATATCGCTTCTTCGTCACAGAGCATACAAATTCAAAGAGGTGTGGGAACTTCAACAAATGGGGCGGGTGCATTCGGCGCCACCATCAACCTCCAGACCAATACCAGACGCGACGAGCCCTATGCCGAGGTCAGTAATGCCTTGGGGTCTTTCAATACGCGCAAACATACATTCAGCTTTGGAACCGGCTTGTTGAACAAGCATTTCGTAATAGATGGCCGCCTGTCAAAGATCGCGTCGGACGGATTTATCGACCGTGCTTCCAGTGACCTTCAATCCTATTATTTTTCGGCGGGTTTTTATGCCGATAAAACGATGTTGAAGGCCATTCTCTTCGGAGGGAAGGAAAGAACGTATCAGAGCTGGTACGGAGTGCCTGAATCACGTCTGAACAATGACATCGAAGCCATGATGATTACCGCGATGAACGAGGGATGGAACGAAGAGCAGACCGATAACCTCCTCCGGTCAGACAACCGCACGTTCAATCCATACCTGTATGAAAACCAGGTTGACGACTATAAACAGGATCACTTTCAGTTGCACTTGTCACATCAGCCTGCCAGTTCTTTTACGATCAACACTTCCCTTCATTATACCCCCGGGAAGGGCTATTATGAGGAGTTCCGCTTTGATAATGACCTCGCAGACTACGGCCTCGATGATGTGATCGTTGATGACGACGGAAATCCCGCCGATAATGATACCCTCACCAGCACCAACCTGATCCGGAGAAGGTGGCTTGACAATGATTTTTACGGCTTCACGTGGTCTGCCAATTACGATATGAATGACTGGAATGTGGTAGTGGGAGGAGCCTGGAACCGCTATGATGGAAATCATTTCGGCGAGATCATCTGGTCTGAAACCGGAGGCACGGCGTATGAACACCCTTATTATTTCAACAACGCAGATAAACGCGATTTCAATACTTATGTAAAGATCAACTACCAGTTCTCAGAAAAGCTCAACGCATTTGCAGACGTTCAATACAGAAAAGTTGACTACAACGTATCGGGAATCGATAACGACCTTGTGCCGGTGCCGGTAGATGCGCAGTTCAATTTCTTCAACCCGAAAGCCGGACTTACGTTTTCACTAACGGATGAAAGCCAGTTATATGGTTCTTACGCTGTAGCGAACCGCGAGCCTGTGCGCGCCGACTTTCTCGATTTTCAGGGTAACAATCCTGAACCTGAAAAACTTGAGAATCTCGAAGTTGGTTACCGCAGCGTCGCCAAAAGACATACCTTCAATGCCAATTACTACCTGATGAACTACAGCAACCAGCTTGTACTAACAGGAGAATTAAATGACGTTGGCGCATTTGTCAGAACCAATGCAGGCAGAAGTTACCGCATGGGCGTTGAATTGCAGGGATTGCTTAGAATTTCGGAAAAACTGATTTGGAACGCCAATCTTACGCTAAGCCGCAATAAGATCGGGGAATACAGGGAATTACTGGAAGATTACGGTGCTGATTTTACAGGATACGCGCTTGTGGAAAATACTTACCGCAACGTGGATATCGCATTTTCACCTTCCGTCATCGCGGGGTCTTCACTCTCTTTCACGCCCTTTAAGAATGCAGACATTACCGTATTGTCGAAATACGTTGGAAAGCAGTACCTGGACAATACGGCAAACGATGCCCGAAGCATTAAGGCATACTTCGTCAATGATCTGAGGCTGAGCTACTCCTGGCAACCATCGTTTGCAAAGGAGATCAATTTCAGTTTTCTGCTCAACAATTTTCTCGACGAGGCATATGAATCAAATGGCTTCACGTACGGATACCTTGCCGGTCCCGTAACATACCGCGAAAATTTCTATTACCCCCAGGCAGGCAGGAACCTTATGGGAATGATCTCTATTAAACTGTAATTTCTCACTTCATGGTGGTTGGGCGTGCATTTCGCAACGCTGCAATTCGTTGCGGCTGAAATAAATTCACGCCCGACCACCATTATTCAATTTCCCTATTGCCGGGGTTACCGTACCTTTGCTATTCAATCGGACGGTTTTACATGGCTACCAATTACCGGCTCAAAAGATTTATCATTTCCTTTGCCCGGCTCACACGGGTATGGAACCTGATTATTATTGCGCTGGCTCAATACCTGACGGCCGCCTTTTTAATCGACCCCAAAACAATCCTGGATCCCCGTCTGTTTATCCTCTCAACGTCCACGGTACTGATCGCGGCAGCGGGTTATATCATAAACGATTACTATGATATCAAGATTGACCTGATCAACAAACCGGAAAGGGTCGTGATCGGAAAAAGCATCACCCGGCGGTACGCCATCCTTTTTCACACGCTTCTGTCACTCGCAGGCGTTTTCCTGGGATTGTTCTTGAGCTGGAAAATTGCGGCCGTGAACTTTGCTTCCGCTACTGTGCTATGGTGGTACTCCAACAATCTGAAAAGACAACCCTTTATCGGGAATTTCGTCGTGGCGCTGTTGACCGGTATCGCGATCTGGCTGGTGGATTCCCTCTATAAAACGGGTCACATGCTGATCATCACCTATTCCACCTTTGCATTCTTCATCACACTGATCCGCGAGATCATCAAGGACATGGAGGATCTTAAGGGGGATCAGACCTTTGGCTGCCAGACGCTTCCCATCGTCTGGGGTATGCGCAAAACCAAATATTTTATTTACCTGATCCTTGCCATTTTTGTAATCACGGTCATGGTGTTGAATTATTACTTCGACAACCTGCCCGTGCATTACTTTCTATTCTTTCTGTTTGCTCCCCTGCTGTTGCTGCTGTCGAGATTGATTGAAGCCGACACCAGGAAAGATTTTGCCTGGCTCAGCAGTTTTTGTAAAATCATCCTTCTGCTGGGCATTTTCAGCATGGCCTTTATTTGATCACATTGATCTTTTCCGTTTTTTGCACCATATTCTGGAATTACCATGTCCTCAAAAAAATACAGGGTGGCGGTGTTTGCTTCCGGCAGCGGCACCAATGCCGAAGAGATCTTTAAGTATTTCAAAAGCCATTCCAGCATTGAAGTGGTGTTACTGGCCAGCAACAACCCAGGTGCATATGCATTGCAGCGGGCGGAAAACCATCACATCAAAAATGCCGTGTTCAGCAGAAAGGAGTTTCAGGATGGCACACTGATCCGGAAACTGTTGGAGGACGCCCGTGTAACGCACATTGTGCTGGCGGGTTTTTTATGGCTTATTCCTGACTACCTTCTCAAGGCTTTTCCTGATCGTATCATCAATATCCACCCTGCCCTGTTGCCCAAATACGGAGGCAAGGGTATGTATGGAGCAAAAGTGCACGAAGCGGTGAGAGCATCCGGTGAGAAGGAAACCGGCATCACCATACACCTTGTTAACGAAAGGTATGACGAAGGCAGAATTCTTTTTCAGGGAAAATGCAGCATAGAAGAAAATTACAGCCCGGAGGACATCGCAGCCTGTGTTCACGAACTGGAGCATAAATATTATCCACGGGTGATTGAAGGATGGATCCTTAAAGAAGTTGAGGATAGTCCACGGTCCACGGTCCACGGTCCCCGGACGGAAGACCAGTAAGGACGCTCACCAGACCGCGTACGCTCTTACAGGGAATGTTCCCACGCCTTTGAATTTTGGCGGTACTGCGTTGAAGTAAAAATGCTTTTTCGGGAGGGCGTGAAGATTACACAGGTGCTCAACGATCAGGATTCCCGCTTTCAGTAATGTGGAATGCACCGGGCGGCTTCTTCCCCGCGTGTCATCAATGTTATGTGAGTCAATTCCCACCAGCACAGCTCCATGGTCTCTGAGAAAAAGAGCGGCCTCTTCAGTCAGGAAGGGATGGTTCTCAAAATATGCATCGGTTCGCCAGTGCTCACTCCACCCCGTATGCACCAGAACCGCTTTCCCCCTTAAATCCTTCTGTTCAAAAAACTGACGACCTATTTCTATGCCGGATCGATAATCAGCTTCAATGATAACACCCTCGAGGTTCGCACAGCGCTCCAGGGTAACTTCGCTTAGGTCTTCTCCGTTTTCGTAACGATGAAACGGACAGTCCAGATAGGTTCCGGTATTGGCGACCATCTCAATCTTTCCGATTTGAAATTCGGTTCCTTGCTCATAAAATTCCTTCGACTTTTCCCTGCTGAGATAATCACAGATCAAAGGTGCAGGAAGGCCCTTGTAGGTGATCATCCCTGATTCAATCGTGTGGCTGAGATCAATGAAATTTACGGACATCCAAACAAGAGGTTGTTATCTTGAGATCAATTCAAAGTCTTCGGCTTTCGGGAATTTTTGAAATACATCGATGATAAAAGATCCGGGTATTACCAGCTTCCTTTTGCTGAGATCGATCAAGGCTCCATCAATGTTAACAATGGCAGCCACTGTTCCGTCACCTTTTATAAAATGATGTCTTAAACTCCAGCGCGCAAAGTCTTCCCGTGCTTTGGTGACGGCCACGTCGATGGTGATCTCGTCCTCAAAGTGGATCTCCCTTTTGAAGATCGCCTCCTCCCGGAAAAGTATAGGGCCCACCATCAACTCCTCAAGCTTCTTCATCGTAAGGCCTTCGCCGCTGAGGGCGTTCATACGCATCGAGGCGCCATAATCGTAGTACACCGAGTGACGCAAATGTCTGTTGGCATCAATATCAGCCCAACGTATCTGAACGGTTTGTTTGAACATCCTGTAAAGGTAAACGGTAAAAAGGTAAATAGGTAAATAGGTTAAGAAAGTCAGGGTGTGTTTACTTCGTTGAAGGATCCTTCGGGAGGATCGGTCCAGCTCATGGGGTAATTTTGGTCCAGGAATTCGAGGGAATCGGTGGTCAGGTGCAAAGGCCGGAAGGTATCGATCATGACGGCCAGTTCATGCGTTTCTTTTGCGCCGATACTCTTCTCAACCGTACCCGGGTGAGGACCATGCGGCAAGCCGCCGGGATGAAGCGTAAAGGATCCGCGCTCAATACCGCGACGACTCATAAAATTCCCTTCCGCATAATAGAGCACTTCATCGCTGTCAATATTGCTGTGGTTATATGGCGCAGGGATCGAGAGCGGATGATAATCAAACAACCTTGGAACGAACGAGCAGATCACAAAATTACGTCCCTGAAAAGTCTGATGCACGGGCGGAGGCTGATGAATACGCCCTGTAATGGGCTCGAAATCATGGACAGAAAAAGCATAGGGCCAGAGGAAGCCATCCCATCCCACCAGGTCTAAAGGACTATGGTCATAAACGTAATGGTGGAGGAATCCCTGCTTTTTGATCTTTACCAAAAACTCACCACGTTCGGTCTCGGTGACTAGTTCGTGCGGCGGACGGATATCGCGCTCACAATAGGGCGAATGCTCAAGCAACTGACCAAGCTGGTTTCGGTACCGTTTCACGGTCTCCACCGGCGACGCTGACTCAATGATGAGTAATCGCACAGGCCGATCGTCAAATTCAAGCTTGTAGATCACCGTCCGGGGAATCACGACATAATCCCCCTGCCTGATTTCCAGTTTTCCAAATTGTGAAATCAACACGCCGCTTCCATCGTGCACAAATAACACCTCATCTCCTTCCGCGTTTTTATAGAAATAATCCATGCGCCGCTGACTGGGAGCGCAAATAGATATAGCGCAGTCACTGTTGGTGAGAAGCACTTTTCTTGCACCCAGGTAATCATCACCTGTCTCAATCACCTGCGAGGTATTGAGATGTGTTTGGCGCAAAGCATAGTCCTCAATTCTTTTGGGACCGAAAGGAACGGGATCCTTTACTGCTTTGATGCGCGTAGGGGGATGGATGTGGTACAGGATCGAATATATCCCTGAGAAGCCTTCGGAGCTAACTACCTCCTCTTTATATAAACTCCCGTCCGGTTGGCGGAACTGTGTATGACGCTTGGGGGGTATATTGCCGAGACGGTGGTAGTACATAGTTGGAGGTTAAGATTCAAGATTATTCAAGATTCAAGATTCAAGATTCAAGATTCAAGATTTAAGATTTAAGATTTCAAGATTTAAGATTGGGATTCGTGTTCCCAATTCCTGACCTCTAATGCCTTATTCCTAACGCCCAATGCCTATTTCTTATCCTAATGCTTTCTTATTCCCAATGCCTAATTCCCAATGCCTAATGCCTAATTCCTAATGCCTAATTCCTAATGCCTAATGACTAATGACCGATGACTAACTTACATTTCCGACCGGTTCAGTTCCGGGATGCGATCGAACATGTTGACTGCCTGCTGAAAGACTTCATTTGTCTCATTGAACACAGGATAGAATCCCTCATTACCCCAGATCTTTCTGGCAATCTGTGCTTTGACATGGACCTTGATCAGCTTCTTCTTCGTGCGCAACTCTGTATAATCCGCCTTGATCTTGTTGCGTTCGCCTGTGTCCGCGAGATCTTTCAGCATATCATCGGTTACCGTAAACTTGTTCAGAAAGGCTTCGTACCCGTTTGTCTCGAGCGATTCCTTATTTTCTTCCGCATAGTTAAAAGTATATTCCTGCAGTGCGGTTGAGGTGTAAAGTTCGTTGAGGTAATGGCTGTTGAGTGTCGTATCAAGCGGCACGAAATAATCCGGCATAATACCTCCGCCGCCATACACGGTGCGTCCGTTCAGCGTGAGGTATTGCAGTGAATCATTCACCTTGATACTGTCGGAGTGAAAAAACTCGCCATGGTTGTAGCGGCTGATAATGTCGCGCGCGTATTCGTCACCATCCTGGTAAGGTTTCTGAATCGAGCGGCCGCTGGGTGTATAATATCTTGAAATGGTAAGCCGTAGTTCGGAACCGTCGCTGAGGTCGAAAGGCGATTGCACCAGTCCTTTTCCAAAGCTCCTTCGCCCGACGACGAGGGCCCTGTCATTATCCTGCAATGCGCCCGCTACGATTTCCGAAGCTGAGGCAGTTCCCTCATTTACCAGTATGATGACATCTCCGTTCTCGAAATCACCTTTTGCCGTGGCAAAGGCCTCCGCGTTATAGCGGCTCTCTTTACCTTTTTGTGAAACGATCTTTTTTCCCGAAGGCAGGAATTCATCGGCCATCTGGATCGCCATGTTCATATATCCTCCCGGGTTTCCCTGGAGATCCAGCATCAGTTTCTTCATCCCTTTGTCTCTTAAAGAAGTCAGGGCAGCATGAAATTCGTCATACGTGGTGGCCGAAAAGCGGTTGACTTTGATATATCCGACCTCATCGTTAACCATATATGAAACGTCAATAGAATATTGAGGGATCTTGTCTCTTATTATAGAATAGTTTATTTCCTTTTCGCCGCGGAGGACCTTCACGTCTACTTCGCTGCCGCGTGGACCTTTCAAGGCTTTCATTACTCCGGAATTGGTGATCCCGATGCCGGCGACATTTTTTCCGTCTACGTTGATGATCTTGTCACCGGACTGGATACCGAGCGCTTCCGAGGGTCCGCCGCTCAGCGGGGTAAGTACGACAATTGTGTCATCAAAAACATTGAACTCAATGCCGATGCCGTCAAAATTGCCCCGGAGGTCCTCATTGGCCGCAAGACGTTCTGAAGCGGGTATATAGGAGGAGTGCGGATCCAGCTTGTGCAATATCTGCTGGATGGCGTCATCCACCATCGCGGTAGTATTGACGGTATCCACGTATTCTTCCTTTATCTGAGTTAGTATTTCCCGGAACTTCTGGACATCCTTATTGACGTCGGAAGTCCTTTTTCCTGTGCTAAAAGTAGCTCCTACGAATACTCCCGCTGCCAATCCCAGGCAAAGTACAATAGGAAGCTGTAGCTGATATTTTGAATGCTGACTCATATCCGAAATTTATACAACTATTATAACACAACGCTAATTTAAATGGTTGGCATGAAAATCTACAGATTGCAACAAAAGCACTGCCACAAATCGGAATTTTTTCCTTCGCTACATCTTTCTCACTATATTTACCTTATTCATGGATAAGTCTACCCTTAAAAATACGCCAATCCAGGAACTGGTTGACCAAAACTATGTTCATGGATATGTTCTGTTTTATCTGGGAATCAGGTTCTACGAGTACTCGGAATTGACACTGACGCAGGTTTGTCAGCAACGGGGACTCAAGCTGGAACAGGTAATCCGCGAACTGGAATCCCCGACGCATTTGAAGGAGGCCGATCTTCCGCTGATTTCATATCCGATCGATCTGATCATCGAATACCTGAAGCATTCCCATTTTCTTTTCATCAAACACAAGCTCCCGTATATCGCGCGACTGGTCGAAAGTTTCAAGGCCCAGCACGATGACTATCTGCAGGTTGAACGTGACCTCAAAATGGTTTTCCCTTTATTTGTTGAGGATTTTATTGAACATATTTACGAGGAAGAAGACACGCTTTTCCATTATATACTGGCGCTCGAGAAAGCTTCAAAAGGAAAATTTTCTCCGGGTAAACTTTATTATCTGATGGAAAAAAATTCCGTCCAGAAGTTCGCCATGGAGCACGAAGCACATGATGATGAAATGGAGGGAATCAGAAAAATAACAAAAGATTATAAATTACTGGATCGCGCTCCGGTACATGTTAAGGTTCTATATAATGAATTGAAAGCCTTTGAAGCCAGCCTGATCACACACGCGCGCATTGAAAATGAAATTTTGTTTCCCAAAGCCATGAGCATTGAAAGTAAGGTCAAAAAATCATTTTTTGACCTGGCAAAATCCAATTAGGCCCTCATGGCAATCCGTTTTTATTATTAGCAACAACCCATGGGAAGGATCCTTGCCATTGATTATGGAACGAAACGTACCGGCATCGCTGTGAGCGATCCGATGCGGATCATTGCCACGCCGTTGGAAACTGTTCTCACGCACACCTTATTATCGTTTCTGAAAACGTATGCGGCACGGGAGGTTGTGGATGAATTTGTTATCGGAATGCCCAAAACTTTAAAAAATGAGGATTCGCAGATTGCCCCCGCGGTCCGGAAATTTATTCTGACTTTAAAAGCCGCCTTTCCGGCTGTGCCTGTGCATGAAGTGGATGAGCGTTTTACCAGCAGCATGGCCCACCAGGCAATGATCGATGGGGGAATGAAGAAGAAAGACCGGCAGGTGAAAGGCAACGCAGACAAGATCAGTGCAACCCTGATTCTCCAATCTTTTATGACGGCCGTGAAACGTTGACGAGGCACGTTTACATGCGGTTTCGTGTTGTTAAAACTGTTACTTTTGCGAAATGATATATCCTATTGTCATGTATGGCGACCCGGTGCTGAGGCAACGCGGGAAAGACATCGAACCCGGAACCGATATTAAACAATTGGTGGAAGATATGTATGAAACGCTGGAAGGCGCCAATGGCATCGGCCTGGCAGCACCCCAGATCGGCAAGAGTCTGCGTCTCTTCATCGTCGACGGCACAGCCCTGGAGGACGAACCCGGCATGGAGAATTTCCGGAAGGTGTTTGTCAATCCTCAATTGCTCGAAGAGGTGGGCACGCCCTGGGAATTCGAAGAAGGATGCCTGAGCATTCCCAACATTCGTGAAAAGATTTCCCGTAAGGGGCAGTTGCGAATCCGATATTATGACGAAAACTGGAATGCTTTCGAAGATACCTATGATGGCATGAAGGCGCGCATTATCCAGCATGAATACGACCACATCGAAGGCAAAATGTTTGTCGATTATCTGACACCGCTCAAGAAGCGTTTACTGAAGGGTAAGCTGGCGGATATTTCGAAAGGGAAGGTGGATACCGAATACAGGATAACGGCACCCCTGAGACGATAAAAAAATTGGTATCGCAGAGTCAGGGTCGGAAAATCTTCGCCCCTGCATTATGCATCGTCGGCAGAAATTGCAACCTTCCTGTGTTGAAATATTGAACCTATGTTGAAGATCACCTCCCGCCTGCCCGATGTAGGCACCACTATTTTTGATGTGATGACCAGGATGGCCAACGAACACGGCGCCATCAATCTTTCGCAGGGTTTCCCCGACTTTGATATTGACCCTGCACTTATTTCCCTGGTTCACGCATCCATGGCAAAGGGTCAGAACCAGTACGCAACCATGCCCGGGGTTGCTCCGCTCCGCCAGATCCTGGCAGAGGTCATCTTAAAGTCGTTTCGCCGCGAGGTCAGCTGGGAAACAGACATTACTGTCACATCCGGAGCCACCGAGGGGATATTCGCCTGCATCTCCGCATTTGTCAGCCCTGGCGATGAAGTGATCCTTTTCGACCCGGCTTATGATTCTTACGACCCGGCTATACGCCTGAATGGAGGTATTCCCATACAGATCAATCTGACCTACCCTGGTTTTTCCATTGACTGGGATCTGGTTGAGAAGAAGATCAGCCCAAGGACAAAAATGATCATGGTGAACACCCCCCACAATCCCACCGGATCTGTCCTGAAAAGAAAAGATCTGGAAGAACTTGAAAGGATCGCGTTAAAGCATAACCTCATTGTTCTCTCCGATGAAGTTTACGAGCGCCTTATTTATGACGACCAGGTACACCAAAGCGTATTAACATTACCTGGTTTAGCCGCTCAAAGCCTGGCTGTTTTTTCATTCGGCAAGACATTTCACGCCACGGGCTGGAAGATGGGCTACGTCGTGGCGCCGGAATACCTTTCCAGGGAGGTAAGGAAAACGCATCAATTTATTGTGTATAGTGTCAATACTCCCATCCAGTATGCCCTGTCTGAGTATCTTAAGGAGCCGCAGAACTACCTGAAGCTGGGGAAATTCTATCAGGAGAAAAGGGACCTCTTCCTCGGGCAGACGAAGGGGTCGTCCTTTCAGCCCCTGAAAACGGAGGGGTCGTACTTCCAGGTCTTTTCTTACGAACACCTTTCCGATAAGCCGGATACGGTCATGGCGGAGGAAATGACGAAGGTCCATAAGGTTGCCTGCATTCCGATATCCGTTTTCTATAAGGACAGGACTGACAATCGATTGCTTCGGTTCTGTTTCGCCAAAAAAAGCGAGACGCTGGAGAAGGCAGCAGCCATTCTACGCAAAATTTAATGGCGGCAAATCATTTATTCAGCCAGTAACCAACCGCTAAAAGCCGTCCAATCACCGAGAACCAACAACCAGTCCCACCTTCCGGATTTAATCCCCACCTTTCAACCCATATCAACTTTAGCTAGACTTTTTGCCCCGAATGGCGTTTCTTTGCATCCCGATATTTTGGGAAAACCACTAAAATGTTATGCAGGACTTAAAAATCACGCTCATACAATCCGATCTTCATTGGGAAGATATCGAGGCAAACCTTGCCATGTTCGAGGAAAAGGTTTGGCAGATCGGAAGTACGACAGATGTGATTGTCCTGCCGGAGATGTTTACTACCGGCTTCACGATAGGGGGGGCGCCCAAGCTTGCCGAGCATATGAATATGCGCACCTTCAAATGGATGAAGCAAATGGCCGATCAGACTGGAGCATTGATGCTTGGCAGTTTCATCTCCACCGTACATGAGCGGTATTACAACCGGCTGTTATGGATGGAGCCCGGTGGAAATTTCAAAACTTACGACAAGCGCCATCTCTTCCGCATGGCGAATGAGCAGAAAGTCTTTTCCCCGGGTGAAAGTTTGCTGATCAGTACCTGGAAAGGCTGGAGGATTTGTCCCCTGATATGTTATGACCTCCGGTTCCCGGTCTGGAGCCGGAACAGATGGGATGGCCATACCCGGAAACTGAATTATGACGTGCTGGTGTATGTAGCCAACTGGCCAACTACCCGCATAGATGCCTGGAATACCTTACTGAAGGCAAGGGCCATTGAGAACCTCAGTTATGTTGTGGGCGTCAACCGCATTGGCCAGGATGGGAACGGGATTGAATACAACGGTAATTCCTCCATCATCAGCCCCAAAGGTGAATACATATACACCAACGAAGGAACCGAATCCATGCGCACGATCGCGTTAAGTTCGAATTCCCTCGAAGCCTTCCGCGATCGCTTTCCCGCCTATCAGGATGCGGATGATTTTGAAATCGAATTCGAGCAATTTGAGGAGAGCGATCTCCAGGGGAACAATTAAGACCCATCCATCCTTCCATATCATTTAAACCTTTTACGATACATGCCCACGCTGAAGATCAAACGCGCATTAATTTCTGTTTTCTATAAAGACAACCTTGAACCCATTATCCACCGGCTCGGCAAAGCCGGCGTCGAATTCATCTCCACGGGGGGCACGCAGGAGTTTATTGAAAAACTCGGGTATGCCGTGACGCCGGTCGAAAAGCTGACTGGATTCCCTTCCATATTCGGAGGCAGGGTAAAGACCCTTCATCCCAATATCTTCGGAGGTATTCTTTTCCGACGCGACGATGCCGGCGATTTAAAGCAATCGGCGTCCTATGAGATTCAACCGATCGATCTTGTCATTGTAGACCTGTATCCATTTGAGGAGACCGTTGCAAAGGGCGGAAGCGAAGAGGATATCATCGAAAAGATCGACATCGGTGGTATTTCATTGATCCGGGCGGCTGCCAAAAACTTCAGGGATGTGCTGATTGTTTCCTCCCGCGACCAGTATGATGCCCTGCTCGAAACACTGTCTAAAGCCGATTGCGCCACTACGCTGGAGCAGCGAAAGCATTTTGCCGCCCTTGCCTTTGATGTAACATCCCACTACGATTCTGCAATTTTTTCTTATTTCAATACAGCCGCAACGATTCCTTCCTTCAAAAAGAGCATCCAGCATGGACGTTCTCTTCGCTATGGTGAGAACCCCCATCAGCAGGGGAAATACTATGGCGATCTTGACGGGTTGTTTGAGCAGCTTAACGGCAAGGAATTATCCTACAATAACCTCGTGGATATCGATGCAGCGGTAAGTCTTGTGAAGGAGTTTGACGGAGAAACAGCATTCGTCATTATCAAACACACGAACGCATGCGGGGTTGCAACGGCGCCAACCGTGAAGGAAGCTTACCTCAAGGCATTCCAGGCTGACACCACTTCTGCCTTCGGCGGAGTACTCGCGTGCAACCAGCCGATCGACGAACAGGCTGCCGAGGAGATAAACAAGCTTTTTTTCGAGATACTGATTGCTCCCGGGTATGAGCCCGGAGCCCTGGCCCTTCTGAAATCGAAGAAGAACCGTATCCTGCTTCAGCAGAAAGCCGGGCTCAGCGAAAAGAAACAGTTCAAGAGCCTGCTGAATGGGGTGATCGAACAGGATCTGGATTTAAAGACAGACGCAAGAGCGGATTTGAAAGTGGTAACAAAAAAAGCCCCGACTGAACAGGAAACAGACGCCTTGCTGTTTGCGAGCAAGATCTGTAAACACACGAAGTCGAATACCATCATTCTGGCCGTGGACGGTCAGCTTTTAGCAAGTGGTGTGGGCCAGACCTCGCGGGTAGATGCCTTGCGTCAGGCGATCGAGAAAGCCGGGACTTTTGGATTTGATCTGAAAGGTAGTGTGATGGCCTCCGACGCCTTCTTCCCTTTTCCCGATTGTGTTGAAATTGCCCACCAGCATGGTATTGACGCTGTGATCCAACCGGGCGGATCGGTAAAGGATAAGGAATCCATCCTGTATTGTGACGACAACAACATGGCCATGGTCTTCACCGGCACCAGGCACTTCAAGCACTAACCGATCTTATTTGCGAATCAATTTATACCCGTTTTTCGGTGTTTCAAGTCGATGATTTGCCAGGGGGAGAGGCTGCCAACCCGGGTTGTTGTGATAACGATCCGATACCCTCCGCCTGTAAGTTTTTTCACTGGATTATACTGCTAAAACAAAGCAATATTTATGTAATTTCGGCCCATCAATTTTAAAACTCACTTAAGCCTCCTTACCTCATGGGATTTTTCGACTTCTTCACCAGTGACATTGCTATCGACCTGGGTACTGCAAACACGCTGATCATTTACCGAGATAAGATTGTCGTTGACGAGCCTTCAATCATCGCGATCGACAAGGCTGCCAATAAGGTTCTCGCCATTGGCAGAGAGGCTATGCAGATGCATGAAAAGACCCATGAACATATCAAGACCATCCGCCCCCTGAAGGAGGGTGTTATTGCAGACTTCCAGGCAGCGGAAATGATGATCAGGGGGCTGATCAAAATGATCGATACCGGCAAGAGAATGTTTCCACCGTCTTACCGGATGGTGATCTGTATCCCTTCAGGAATTACGGAAGTTGAAAAACGGGCCGTCAGGGATTCAGCGGAGCACGCGGGGGCGAAGGAGGTATACATGGTATATGAACCCATTGCGGCAGCTATCGGAACAGGTATAGACATCGAAATGCCGGTCGGAAATATGATCGTTGACATTGGCGGCGGAACAACAGATATCGCAGTGATCGCCCTTTCCGGCATCGTCTGCGATCAGTCAATACGCGTAGCCGGTGATACCTTCAACCGCGACATTCTCGACTACATGCGCCGTCAGCATAACCTGCTGATCGGGGAGCGCTCGGCCGAGAAGGTAAAGATCGAGGTCGGATCTGCCCTGACTGAACTTGATGAAGGACCGGAGGACTATGAGATCCGCGGACGCGACCTCATGACCGGTATCCCCAAGACTATAAAGATCTCCTATTCAGAAGTCGCCTTCGCGCTCGATAAATCAGTTTCCAAACTGGAAGAAGCTGTACTGAAGGCCCTGGAAACATCTCCTCCGGAGTTGTCTGCCGATATCTACGAGCGTGGAATCTATCTCACTGGCGGCGGAGCACTGTTGCGTGGCCTTGATAAGCGGTTAGCCTTGAAAACCAAATTACCGATACACGTGGCAGAAGATCCTTTGAAGGCTGTTGTGAGAGGAACTGGCGCGGCATTGAAGAATATTGAAAAATTCCGGGCGGTTTTGATGACATAAAAGCATGCAGCGGCTCTTTTTATTTTTTTATCAATACCGGGCCTTTTTTACGTTTTTGATTTTAGAACTTATCTGCGCGTGGCTCATTATCGGGAACAATCCATACCAGGGCGCACGTTTCTTTAATTCATCTAATGGGCTGGTGGCAAGCATGAACAATGTGTCACATGGAGTGCGTGAATACTTCCTCCTCCGGCAGGTTAACAGCACGCTTGCCGAAGAGAATGCCTTCCTGAGAAGCAAGTTCGAAGCATTGAACCAAACACAATATATCAACAGCTCACCTGCGATAACGGACTCAACAGTAATCAGCCAATACGATTTCGAAAGTGCAAAAGTGGTGAATAACACAGTGAACCGTTTTACCAACTTCCTTACGATCAACAAGGGTAGTCAGGATGGTATCGCGCCGGGAATGGCCGTAATCAGCTCACTGGGTGCAATCGGAAAAGTCAGGACTGTATCCTCGCACTACAGCGTGGTTACTTCCATTCTGCACGTGGACGTACAGGTTTCTGCCCTGCTGAAAAGAACAGGCCACTTCGGCACCATCCAATGGGACGGCATTAATCCCGACTATGTCAAATTGAAATATATCCCCAGGCACGTTCAGCCTGTAAAAGGAGATTCCGTCATCACTTCCGGTTTCAATGCCATCTTCCCGGAAGGGATCATGGTGGGACTGATTGAAGACATCCAGTTAACAGACGAGTTGTTTTATGATCTCAAAGTAAAATTGTCGCAGGACTTCAGAAAACTGGCCTACGTGGAGGTGGTAAAAAATACGCTTAGAAATGAACTGGATTCACTGCAACAACCTTTTCAAGAAGTGATCGAATGAGCAGGATCAATATCATACAGATCATTTCTTTTTTCATTTACCTGTTATACCAGGTATTGATCCTGAAGAACATTGTGCTTTTCAATACGGCATTCTGTTTTCTTTACGTGGCCTATCTTTTCTTCTTACCGGTTGAAGCCAATCCGCTCTTCCTGATGCTCGCAGGTTTTCTGATGGGCTTTACCATTGACATCTTTTACGACAGCCTCGGCCTACACGCATTTTCATGCGTACTCGTCATGTACGTACGGAATTATTGGTTATCTTTAATCACGCCTCAAGGCGGATATGACAGTAGCGCAACACCCTCCATTGCCATCAATGGAATGCAGTGGTTTTTAGTATATACTTTTCCCCTGGTTTTTTTGCACCATTCGGTTCTATTTTTTGTAGAAGCAGGGGGATTCGGAATGTTCTGGTTTACCCTTTGGAAAATAATTACCAGCACCATCTTCACGACACTCGTTACGGTGGTCGTACAGTATTTATTCCCGAGCGGCAGATACAGATAGGTTACTTCGGAACGCGGTTGATCGATTAAGGCAAAAGGAAGAAATGAACGAAGGAAGAAAAGAAATCATACAAATTGCATTCATTGCAGTGGGAATCATCTTCCTGGTGAAGCTCTTTTTTATCCAGGTCATTGACAGGGAATACGGAGAGCTCGCGAAAAGCAATGCCATCCTCAAAGAGATCGATCCTCCGGTACGGGGCCTCATCCGCGATCGGAACGGAAAGCTTCTCGTATTCAACACACCGGAATTTGATCTGGAGATCGTCAGGAAAGAAGTGAAGGAACTGGATTCCGCCAGGTTCTGCGAGGTGTTCGACATGACCATCGAACAGCTGCGCAAGCAGTTCAAGGAATTAAGGGCCAAACGCGAATACTCTCCCGTGAAGCCGACGGTTTTCATCAAGCAATTGTCCAACCACGACTTTGCTAAAATCCAGGATCGCATCGACGAGTTCAGGGGATTCTATATTAAACCCAGAAGTACGCGCGCGTATACCACGAAAGCAATGGCAAACCAGTTGGGTTACGTCAGCGAAATTTCAAAGTATCAACTGGCCAGAGACAAGGAGAAGGACAAGATCTACCGTCAGGGTGACGAGATCGGCCAGAGCGGTATCGAAGCTTACTATGAACAATATCTCCGTGGCAAGGGAGGAGTGCGGTTCCTTTTAAGGAATGTTGATGGCATTGTCAAAGGCCCTTTTGATGATGGCCGCGCCGATACCCTTTCTATCCCCGGGCAGGATCTTACCAGTACTGTTGACATTGACCTTCAGGAGTATGGGGAATACCTGATGAACGGAAAAGCAGGGAGTGTTATCGCCATCGAACCCGCGACAGGCGAAATCCTGGCGATGGTCTCAGGACCGTCCTATGATCCAACGATGCTTACCGGAAGAAACTACAGCGAAAACTTCAAGCTGATCAGCTCCGATACGAACAAGCCGCTGTTCAACAGGCCACTGATGGCGCAGTACCGCCCTGGTTCCATTTTCAAAATTGCCCAGGCGATGGTTGCCCTCCAGGAAGGTGTTATCAGTCCGGAGACGCGCATTCCTTGTGATCGTTCCATCATTGGATGCCACGGCCCGCACTCGAATGAAGACCTCAGAGGGGCCCTCACCCACTCTTGCAACCCTTATTTCCATCAGACACTTCGCCGGATGGTTAACCAGGGCAAATCTGATAATCCTTTTGACGATACACGCATCGGAATGCTTGAGTGGAACAGGCACATTTCAAGTTTCGGTTTTGGAAAACCGCTTGGCATCGACTTACCCAATGAAAAGGGTGGCCTCGTACCCAGTGTAGCCTACTACGATCGTGCTTATGGAGGCAGGCCCTGGAAATTTTCAAATATCTACTCGATCTCCATCGGGGAAGGGGAAAACCTCGTAGTGCCGTTGCAGATGGCAAACTTTGCCGCAACGATCGCAAACAAAGGTTATTACATCACACCGCACCTGATCAAATCCATCGGAGACACAGGCAAGCCATTGCCACCGTACACCGAAAAGCATTATACAACCATTGACCCGCGAAATTTCGAGATCGCCGCGGATGCGATGGAGCGCGTAGTGGAATCAGGAACAGGTCAGTACAGGGCAAAACTCAAAGACGTGATTGTGTGCGGTAAGACTGGAACTGTTCAAAATGAACCACGTCCTGACCATTCGGTGTTTATCGCATTTGCGCCAAAAGAAAATCCGAAGATCGCAGTGTCCGTGTATGTTGAATATTCAGGACAGGGCGCCCGGGCGGCAGCTTCCATAGCCAGTCTTATGATTGAAAAATATCTGTATGGCGCCACCAAGCGCCCTACTGTTGAAGAATATGTTTTAAAAGGAGATTTTTTAGATTGAAACGCGAAGAAAACATAACGCATAAGATTGACTGGGTAGCCGTGCTCATCTATGGCGCCATCGTATTTCTGGGATGGCTGAATATTTACGCTGTGACGTATGATGAGAATGCCAATACCTCGATCTTCAGCCTCGACCTCAACTCCGGAAGGCAACTGGTGTTCATTGGCGGATCCCTGCTGATCATTTCCGCCATCCTTATTATAGACAGACAGTTTTATGAAGCTTTTGCATATATCATCTACGGCCTCTTGCTACTCCTGCTTTTATTGGTTCCCATTGTCGGCAAGGAAGTAGGGGGAAACAAGGCATGGTTGGGGATTGGCTCTTTCGGCGTACAGCCTTCCGAATTCGCCAAGTTTGCAACGGCCCTGGTAGTCGCAAAAACCATTGGTTCCATCGGCTTCCGCATGGATAACATGCGGAACCAGCTTATCCTGTTCGCCGTCATCGGCGCGCCGATGCTGCTGATCCTCTTGCAAAAAGATACGGGCACTGCCATGGTATTCAGTGTCTTCCTTCTGGTATTCTTCCGGGAGGGAATGTCGCCCTTTATTATCCTGATCGGACTGGCCTGCGCCGTGATCTTCATCCTCACCCTGCTTGTCGAAAATCAAATCTATCTCTACGCCGGCGTTGCCATTTTGTTGCTTGTAACGATCCTCATGGGACGGAAGAAATTCAAACGCATTGCCCTGCTTACCACCGGGGCCCTGGCGATTGTGGCGGTGATTGTCAGCGTAGATTACATTGTGACAAATGTCCTGAAACCTCACCAGCAAAACCGCATCAAGGCGCTGATCAATCCGGACGCGGACCCGCTGGGTTTCGGATGGAATGTTACCCAATCAAAGATTGCCATCGGCAGCGGCGGATTTCTCGGCAAGGGATTTCTGGAAGGGACACAAACCAAGTTTGACTTCGTCCCCGAACAAAGCACTGACTTTATTTTCTGCACGATCGGAGAAGAGCACGGTTGGATTGGCAGTCTGTTTACCATTGCCCTCTTTATGGCATTATTGTTAAGAATTGTTTTTCTCGCGGAACGGCAGAAAAATAAATTCGCCAGGGTTTACGGTTACTCCGTGGCATGCATTCTTTTCTTTCACTTTGCGGTAAATATCGGTATGACAGTAGGGTTATTTCCGGTGATCGGAATCCCGTTACCTTTCTTCAGTTATGGCGGGTCTTCACTGTGGGGTTTTACCATTCTCCTGTTTATCTTCCTGAAACTGGATGCGCACCGCATGCAGGTTCTTCAGCGACTGTAAACGATTGTAGGATTGTAGGGACAAGGCGTGTCTTGTCCCTACAATCCTGCAATCCTACGCGAATCGCTTTTCCACCATTTCCATAAATTCATGGAACTCCCTGCTCTCTTTGTCCCAGTTTGCAGATTGTTTTTCCAGGTATTGAAGGGCCGCGTCCATGTCCGGCATTTGATCCAGTTCATCGACCGTCCGGCTGAACGTTTCAAAATCTCCGTAAAACAGCACTTTGGTAAACATGAACTTCTGGTTAATGGTCAGATGGTCCTTGATCTTCTGGATCTTCTGAAAGTTGTTGTACACCGCCGGGCGTTTTTCGGGCTGGATCTTGTCGTGCAGTATGGGTTTAACCGTGTTCTCCTTCCGCCGCACGGGCTCTTCCACGGCAAACCGCGGTTCCGGCATTTGGGACTTCTCCGCGGCCACATGATTTACGCGGGCCGCCTCCCGTTCCTTTGCCGGAAAGAATTTGCCAGGATCGAGGGGGAGGGTAATAGAAAATTGCCGGATGTGCTCCTCGAGATCCTCCGGAGTGAAACTCACTTCTTCCAGTATCTGATCCAGGATGGCAAAGGCCTCATTCCCGGATAACTGCGTTAACTTCTTCTCTTCAAGTTTCTGTACAAGCTGGGCAAGGGGCGCCTTATTAATTTTGAGGTACTTTATCTCTTCCTTAAACTGCCCCAGCTCCACCTTATTATTCTTGCCGGTAACAAGAATGGAAAAAAAATCATAGGGATTAAAGATCACAAGCAGTGTCTGGCGCACCGCTTTCCTTAAAAGCGGAACAAAGTATTCCTCCCCTACCGAGATGCGATTGGAAAGGATTGTCATAAAATGATGAAGCGCTTCCTTAACCTCGGCATCCTCGTAATCAAAATATGGACTTTTTAATTTTTTTGTCTCCTCCCTCCATGTGAGCAACAGTTCCCGCACCACGAACAGGTTGATCTGAGGAACATTGCACAAGGATAAAATTTCCGATCCGTTGATCTTATTTTTGGAAGAAAAAAAGCTTTTTGAGACTTTATCGGCGTAGGCGTCTGCGTAAGCCCCTATTGCTTCCAGACTGATCTTTTCATCCATAGTTTTGATAATATCCTTATTTAGCGCTTTAAAGTTAACCGTTATTACCTCAATCTCCATACCTAATTAACGCAAGATGGCCCGCATTATGATCGAAAACCTTTTCAAAAGAACCATTATGGCCTCAGATCATTCGAAAAGTCTGTTAAAACACTTTCAGGACAATCAGATTGACTGGATGCACGCCTGCGGCGCCAAGGGTCGTTGCACAACCTGCAAAGTAGTGATCCTGGATGGACTTGAAAATTTCGAAAGTCTAACGAAAGCGGAGGAAAAATACCTGCACCTGGGCGCATTGAAAGCCGGGGAACGACTGGCCTGTCAGGCTAAGATCAGGGGTGACGTACGTTTACTGGTGCCAAAAGAAAATCAGCTTCCGCACATGATCTACTCAGATGAAGTATAGCCGCTGATTCTTCTTAAAATTTGATACTACACCCGCGACAAGGTATTTTGCAATATGTTTATCGAACCACATCTAGGGGGTACGCGGCCCGCGGAGCAAACCGGTTGGATTGAAGTGATCTGCGGATGCATGTTCTCCGGGAAAACAGAAGAGCTTATCCGCAGGCTGAACCGCGCCATTATTGCCAAACAAAAAGTAGAGATCTTCAAACCGGTGGTAGACAAACGCTATCACCATCAGCACATCGTATCTCACAACGAAACAGCCATACGCTCAACACCCGTCAATTTCGCAAACGATATTCTTTTGCTGGCAGGTGATTGCCAGGTGGTGGGAATCGATGAAGCGCAGTTTTTTGACGAGGCCATTGTTGATATCTGCAATACCCTTGCGAACAGTGGTAAACGCGTGATCGTCGCGGGACTCGACATGGATTACGAAGGCAAACCCTTTGGTCCCATGCCGCACCTGCTCGCCGTGGCGGAATTTGTTACGAAGGTGCATGCCATCTGTGCCCAAACCGGTCAGCTGGCGTCATTCTCCTTCAGACTTTCTGAAAATAACGAACAGGTTATGCTGGGAGAAAGAGATCTTTATGAGGCCAGAAGCAGGAGCGCGTTCCTGGAAGGTATGAAGGCGAAAAAAAATGAGCCGGAGCAATAACCCTAAGAAAATGCTCTGCCGCACCATGATCTGCATGTGTGTTCTCCTGTCTGCGGGACGGGCGCTCGCCCAGCCGGACATTCCCCTCGGAAGCTGGCGATTTCACCTTTCCTACAACAACATCATAGCGATTGAACTGTCTGCTCAAAATATTTTCGCCGCCACTGAAAGTGGCATCCTCGTATATCACCGCCAGGACCAAAGCCTGAAGACCTACAGCAAAATAAACGGGCTGAGCAGCACCGGCATCACCAGCCTCGCATTCGATGAAACGCGTCAGCAATTACTGGTGGGATACGAGGAAGGGGATCTTGATATCATTGGCACTGAAACCATTGACAACTTCGCCCGGCTCAGGGATGCTGAAGTTACCACCTCCAAAAAGATCAACCATATTTCGATCAGGGGAAACCTTGCGTACCTGTCTACCGCTTACGGCGTTGTATTGTTCGACCTCACCACGCTTGAGATCCGGGAGACATGGAGAGACCTTGGGCTCTCCGGTGGTGGACTCCCGGTTTACGAGAGTGCTTTTCTGAATGACAGCATTTACCTCGCGAGCGCCGACGGCGTCCTGGCGGGCAATCCCGGAGACAATCTCCTGGATTTCAATAACTGGAAACGTTTCAACCAGGGGAGTTTCGCCGGCCCCATCCGGTCGCTCGTCGCATTCAATAATAAGCTGTACGCTACTGGTCCGACAGGCCTATATCATTTGGGCAATGGCGCCTGGCTTAAGGAACCTTTCCTTGACACCACCACCATCCAGTCACTTGCAGCATCCGACAACTATCTTCTGATGATTGCAGACTCAACCATCTGGCTGCTGGACGATGCGGAACAACTATCGAAATTGTCCGAAGAAATTCTCAAAGCGCCCGTCGTCGCGAAGCAGGAGAGCACAGGAAATTTCTGGATCGGCGACCGGACAGCCGGCCTCTTTTCAAACTTGGGGAGCAAGTTCTATTCACTGCTTCCAAACGGACCTTCCGTGACGGGCGCACATAGCATGGTCTATGAGGATGGAAAACTATATGCAGTTGCGGGAGGATTCTCTGCTTCAGGCGAACCACTAAAGATTCCGGGTGAACTGAACATCTTCGAAAATGGGGATTGGAACACCACTGACTATCCCCTTTCAGACATGACTGACATTGCATTTAACGGATCAACCAGGATGATGTCCTCTTTTGGCGCAGGGGTTATGATACATGATGGCGGTGGCGGCGCGACCTTCTACAATGAAACGAATAGTCCACTTGTAAATACATCCGGAGATGCATCGAATATTACAGCCCTGTCCCAAAGTATGGATGGCCTGTGGGTTGCAAATTACGGAGGACAGAAACCCTTACACATTTTAGATGCCGATGGCCTGTGGAAATCCTATTCCTTCGGTTTTGCCAATGAACAAAGTCCAACGAATCTCGCAATTGATGGCCGCGGGAATGTGTGGATATCGCTCGCCCCTGCGACCGGAGGCGGCCTTATCGCTTTTGATCCCGGTGCGAATCAAGGTTACTACAAAAATAATGTCCCGGGTAACGGCGCCTTGCCAGACAGAAATGTAAACTGCCTGACCACAGACAAGGATGGTTACATCTGGGTTGGAACAGACGCCGGGGTCGCTTACTTTTTATCTCCAACAGAGGATGGGATCAAACCTGTCTATGAAAACCGCTTTCTGCTTCGGGATGAAAAGATCACTGCCATAGAGATCGATGCCGGTAATCGCAAGTGGATCGCAACGGAACAAGGTGTATGGCTATTTGATGCCACCGCCCAAACCATGTTGCATTACTTTACCACGGAAAACAGCCCGCTGCCTTCCAATAGCATCCGCGATATTGAAGTTCATGCCGGAACAGGGGAAGTGTTCTTCGCTACTGACATGGGCATCGTTTCGTACCGCGGCGATGCGATCGCTGCCGGGCAGAAGTTTGAGAAGCTGAAGATCTTTCCCAATCCCGTAAGCCCCGGTTACGCCGGCGCCGTTGGCATTTCAGGATTGACAGAAAATGCTTTTGTACGGATCACGGACATCAGTGGTAAATTGATATGGCAGACCCAGGCAAATGGAGGAATGGCTACCTGGAACGTGCGCGATCACCAGGGAAGGCGGGCAGGCACAGGTATATACCTGGTATTTGCAGTCAGCAATGACGGAAGCGAGAGTATGGTTGGAAAAATCGCGGTGGTGGAATAAATGATAACGTCCCAATGATCTTCAAAACGCGCGGCATTGTTTTCAGGTTTACGAAGTTCAAGGAGACGTCGATCATTGTCACGATCTTTACCGAGGTTTTCGGTTTGCAATCCTATATTGTGAACGGTGTCAGGAGTAAGGCCGCGAAAAACAAAATAGCGCTTTATCAGCCACTGACCTTGCTGAACCTCGTTGTTTACCACCGTGAAAACGCAAATATTGAGCGGATCAAAGAGATATCGTGTCTCTATCCTTATCGATCACTTACCGCGGATGTCAAAAAATCCACGCTCGCGATGTTCATCAATGAATTGTTGAATAAGACAGTAAAAGACGAGAGTCATACTGCCGAAGTATTTCAGTTCTTGTTTGATTCACTCGTTTCCCTTGACACCTTGCATGAAGGAGATGAGAATTTTCACCTGATCTTCATGCTGAAGCTGTCGCGGTTTCTGGGCTTTGGGGTTTACAATGTCAACGAAGTCGTGGGCGGAAAGGTGGCCGATGAGGAAACGGAGCGTCTAATCGCAGCACTGATTCATGCAAACTATGACACGCCCCTGAAGATCAGTAATGCACAGCGCCGGAAATTGCTGGAGCTGCTATTGAAATTCTATAGTGAACATATGGAAAACCTCGGTGAGATAAAATCTGTGCAGGTATTGAAGGAAGTGTTTTTGTGATCTGGTACGGATCAATTGATCAGTCGGAGATGGTTCTGACAAGCAGAGGAGTGTCAGGGGCTAAAGCCCCAATCCAAAGATGCAGGCGACCACGCGCTAAAGCGCGATGGCAATTGATGGAGATTTCTTCTACTCGGAATGCGCTTCTTGGTTCCAGGTTGTCAATCTTGCCTCCTGCCTTATCTGATGTCGGAGATCGAATTCCATTGGGCTTCACATTGCTCCTCCTTAGCCAACAAGCTCAATCGGAAAGATACTCATGGCTCTTCAACCATCAATTCCCTCCTTCATTAGCTAGAGAATGTATTTTGACCATCAATTGCCTCCTGCTTTAGCTGGAGGCCTCAGAAGAACAAATCTCAATGGGCTTCAGCCCTGAACTGCTGCGGCCATCATATGCTATTGCTCCCTGTGTATGATAAAACCATTCTCCACCTTCTGCATACCAACTTTGGGATAATATTCCATTGCGGTGGGAACGGAAAGCAGTAATACCATGCACTGCTCGCCGACTTTTTCTTTGGTCATATGTAGAAGCTTTCTGCCAATGCCAGACTTTTTATAGGCTGGATGCACTGCAAGGTCTGCCAGATAACAGCTCCATACCCAATCGGTGATCGAACGGGCAACGCCAACCAATTCCATATCATGCCAGGCAGAGATCACAAGATTGGAGTGCGCGTACATTGTGCTCATTCTTTCAGGATACTGGATTGGCCTGGGAAGCCCGGATCTTTCGTATAGGTCAATGATCTGTGCGGCCGTGGGTATGACATCGGTTCTGTAGGTAATCTGCTGCATGGAAGAATAGTTTTATATTTTCAAACGGTCCAGCCATAGCAACGTGTCACACAACGCAAAGGTTACCTGCCTTTCGGCGGGTTCTGTCAGACTGTTTTATCAAGCCACGTATTGATTATGCCTACAAGCGCATCTTTTTTACGTTTCACGTCCTCCATATCACCGAATTTGGCGATGGCCCGGTCTAAAGAAGCCCACTCCAGCAGGCCTGTAGTATCTTCGATTAACCGCGCTTCCGACTTTCTATCGCTGGCCTTTGCTCCACAATGAAAAATTAGCCTGAAAAAGCCTTTCCCCTGCAGATTGAAAGTGATCCTGTCCTCGCCATTGATCGCAAAACTGGGTGCGTTCCATTTGATATGTTCTGTAAGGTCTTTGTTGGCCCCCAAAACTATTTTTCGCACCGCCTCAATTTCTGCCTTGAAAGGATGCCGGAGGTTTTTCAGGAAGTCCGCAACATCCTCACGGCCTTTAACGTCATCGTCGCCCTTTTTTACACGTTTCATTTTTGATGAGAATAAAAGGTAAATTTATACCGCTTCCTCGAAATTGCCATATAGCAGCAACTCCTCTTCACTGCCGGGAAAAGAAAATTTACTTCGATACGTCATCCCTAACTTTTCCAGTAACCTGATCGACCGGTCATTTTCACGCAGCGTGATCGCTGCGATCCTGGACAATCCCAGGTTGCTTTGTGCATATGTCATCACAGCGCTGGCAATCTCGAGCGCATAACCTTTTCCATTGAACGCCGGCAGAAACGCAAATCCAATATCCGGGGTATCCAGGGTGGGACGCTGGAGAATTCCACACATCCCGACAGGAACATCATCATCTTTCCGCTCTACCATCGACAAGCCAAAACCATTTTCCTGATATGCTTTTATCGGTCCGTTCTCCAGGTATTTTTGTGCCTGACCGGTGGTCCTCACATTTCGATCACCAATGAATTTCAACCATCCGGGGCTGTTCATGAGATCAACGATAAACTCGCCGTCATCGAGGGTAAATTCCCTTAATCGCAGTCTTGCTGTCTCTAAGATGTATTTCATTGCTGTTTGAACGGAGAACAAACTCAAAAGTTAGACTTCCGGATTGAAAGCGGTATACTTCGAATTGGCATGATCAACGGATCTCAAGCCGAAAGCCCACTCCGTGATAATTGACGATCTGAATATCCGGATCTGTCTTTAGATATTTTCTCAGTTTGGAGATAAAGACATCCATGCTGCGGCCCATGAAGTAATCATCGGTTCCCCAAACGTGGGTGAGAATTTCCTCGCGCTTCAGCACGCGATCCCGGTTGCAGTAAAGTAGCTTCAGCACCTCCGCTTCCTTTTGTGTCAGCGTTTTTTCCTGATCATTATGTCGCAATGTAAAGCTGAAGGGATCAAATTGAAACTGACCTACTTTGAAAACCGTATCGCCATTGTGCGCATCGCGGCTGCGGCGGAGAAAAACTTCAATGCGATAAAACAATTCCTCCAGACTGAAAGGTTTGGTGATATAATCGTCCGCGCCGGTTTTGAATCCTTTCAATTTATCTTCCACCATCGTCTTGGCAGTCAGGAAAAGGATGGGTACTTCCTTATTGGCATGGCGTATGCTCTCTGCCAGGGAAAAGCCATCCTTCCGGGGAAGCATCACATCCAGGATACACAGATCGAAGTGTCCTGCATGGAAAGCGTGTTCTCCCTGCTCGCCATCCTTGCACCAGGTGAGTTCGTATCCTTTGAGGGTAAGGTTGTCCTGAATGACAAAACCCAGGCTGGGGTCATCCTCTACCAAAAGTATTTTCTTCAGACGCATAATCTTTAACGGTGTTCGGCTGGCAGAATGATCCTGAAAACGCTTCCCTTCCCTAGATCACTCTCGAGTTTAATGGTTCCCTTATGGGCGCTGACAACAGACTTAACATAATGAAGTCCAAGCCCAAATCCCTTTACATCATGCACATTTCCGGTGGGAACGCGGTAAAATTTCTGGAAGACCTTCCGATGGTTTTCCCGGGCGATACCCAGCCCGTTATCTTTAACGTCAATGCACAGGTGTTTGTTCAAATTGCTGGTGCTGATGACAATTTCCGGCACATCTTTACAGTATTTGATAGCATTGTCGATGAGATTGTACAACACATTTGTCAGGTGCAACCGATCGGCATCGATCATGAATTCTCCGGCCTTCAGGTCGCAGCGGATGGTCCCGTATTTTTCCTGCAGTGCCAGCGCGTTGTTTGCAATGGCATCGTTGATGATCTGGTGAACATCCACCTTCTCCTTTTTCAGCCCGATATCTTCCTTATCGAGTTTGGCCATTTGCAGCACCCGTTCAACCTGGTTCTTAAGCCGCAGATTCTCCTTCTCAATAATCGTAGTATAATTCAATAACCGTTCGGGCTGATGCACGATGTCGGGATTCTTCAACACTTCCGTCGAAACAGCAATGGTCGAGATCGGTGTTTTGAATTCATGAGTCATGTTGTTGATGAAATCCTTCTGGATCTCCGACAGGCGTTTCTGCTTCAGTATAACGAAAAGGGTATACGCAAAAAACAGGATGACCAGTAATAGCACCAGTGAAGAGAACGACCAGATGCCCATCTGGTTAAGGAGGTGGGCTTCGCGGTTGGGGAATTGGACGCCGAAATAGTAAGCATGATCACTCCATACCGGGAGCTTTTTAGGAGTGATCTTTTCACCCGTGGCCTGAAAAGGGATATAATCTCCGTATTTCATTTTTTCGCTGGAGCAATCGTATACGCCATATTCGAAATCGGCAGAAATGTTCCTCCGTTCGAATTCAGACCGCAGGAGCAACTCCAGCAGACTAACGTCAATTTCCCCATTGACCTGCACGACAAAATAGTTGGTTGAAATCTGTTTAACCGGATTCACGGCTGGTGAAGGCGTCTTGTTGATCTCGAAGATCTGGTGGGCTACATTAAACAGGGCCGTATTGACGGTCCTTACAAATTCCGCTTCTTTCAGGTCAAATGCGCGCCTCACCCAGTACCATTGTGTAATGGTAATGCCGGCGATGCAAAGTGCAGCCAGGATGACGATAAGCCGGATCGATGAGCTTTTCACAGGATAAAAGTACTGGAAAGATCGTAGGGCCCGAAAAAGTTTAACAACTTCTTAACATTAATTACAACGTCGTTAACATGTCTTCCGACAGGGGCATGGTACACTTGTAAATCCTTTTGGCGAACGCATCTTCCACTAAACTTTTAAAAAATGAAAAAAATCATCCTTGCACTTTTCGCACTCTCACTCGTGACCGCATCTTTCGCGCAGGAACAGGTAGTTTCGGCAAATACCCCGTCAAAAGCATCAGCCAATGCGGGCTTTCATTGGGCCAATACGTCCTTCGATTTCGGCAAGACCAAGGCAGGCATACCGGTGTCGTATGAGTTCAGGTTTACCAATACGGGAATGGCTCCCCTGGTTATCTCCTCCGTCAAGGCTTCCTGCGGATGCACCGTCACAGCCTATACAAAAGATCCCGTTGAAAAAGGAGGTTCAGGGTTTGTCCGTGCTACCTACGATGCCGCAAAACCAGGCAAATATTCCAAGACGGTGACCGTATACGCCAATTCGTTAGAGGGCATGGTACTGTTGACAATCAAGGGTGAAGTGACTGAATAGCTGATCCCCGGAGTTGGTCACGGCAATACCGGGTGTAACGCTTCGGACCGGAACCATCGGTGTAAGAAATTAGTGAATAAGCGACACGGAATGTAATGTGATTCCCGCTAATTGATAAATTTGCGGGATTTCAAAACGCTTTACATGGTCACGAACTACAATCAGGCTGTTTCTACCCGTTACCACATTTACAACAGCTTATTCCTGAATCTTCCCTATACCGGTATCTATCGCACCGGCACCTTGCTGCCATTGTTGCAGCAGGCGTGTGAAACCGGCTATACAAAGGGCAAGGACCCGAAATCGATCATCAAAAAATTCTTCAGCGATTTTGCCCCGAATGCTACGCGCGAAGAGCTATTCGCCCTGCTTTTTAATTTTATCCAGTATACCGAACGTCAGGTAGTATTGTTCGATTCCATTGAAGATGCCGCTTTTGAAGAGGTGAACGACCTCACCGGAAAAGGCACGCTCAACGAGCTACTCCTCCGGGCGGAGTCCGAAGGTGTGATGGAGGACCTCAAAAGAAAGCTGAACGACTTCAGCATCCGGGTGGTGCTGACCGCCCATCCAACCCAATTCTACCCGGGCAACGTACTGGCTATCATCAATGACCTCGAGGAAGCCATCCGGGATGGAAACCTTGAGCACATCAATCTCCTGCTGCGCCAGCTGGGAAAAACTGCTTTCATCAATCGCGAAAAACCAACACCCTTCGGAGAGGCCCTGAGTTTATCATGGTTTCTTGAGCACGTCTTTTATGAGGTCATTCCCGAGATCATACTCAAGCTCATGAAGGGCCTTCAGATCGATCCGGAAGAATGGAAAAATTATGACCTGATCAAGATCGGGTTCTGGCCCGGCGGGGACCGCGACGGAAATCCGTTCGTCACGCATGAAACATCGGTTCAGGTGGCGCAACGTCTCCAGCAAACCCTCATGCGGTGTTATTACCGCGACGCGCGGTTCCTGAAGAGAAGATTAACTTTCCAGGAGGTCGATCAGATTATTGCGCAGGTCGAGCGCAAGATCTATCCCATGGCCTACGGCAGCGGAGAAGGCGGATATGCCAGCCCGGAAGAATTGCTGAACGACCTCCTCCAGGCGAGGAAATCGATCATTGAAAAACACCGCGGTCTGTTCCTTGACCTCCTCGATAAGGTAATTCTAAAAGTAAGAATCTTCGGGTTCTATTTCGCCAGCATGGATATCCGGCAGGACAGCCGCAAACACGCAGACGCATGGGAAGCCATCCTGAAAAAACTTCGCACCAAGAACAAGAAATTGAAGGACTTCCAGAACTTAAGTGAGGCCGACAAGATCAACACATTGTTAAGCCTGAAGTTTAAACCTTCGCAAATAAAATTTGAAGATCCTTTCATCACCGAACTGATTGAAAGCATCACCGTTATTTCCCAGATCCAGGCGATGAACGGCATCGATGGATGCCATCGCTACGTCATCAGTAATTGCCAGTCGGCGGTGGATGTGATCCGCGTGTACCAGCTGGCCAAACTTCTCCTGGGAAAGGGCGATGATCTTCCTCTCGATATCGTTCCGCTCTTTGAAACGATCGAAGACCTCGCAAACGCCCCGGATGTGATGGATGCCCTTTACAATGTACGGGCGTATCGTGAGCATTTGAAAAGGCGTGGCAACAAGCAAACCATCATGCTTGGATTCTCCGATGGCACCAAAGACGGTGGATACCTCAGGGCCAACTGGTCCATCTTCCGCGCGAAGGAGAACCTGACATTGCTCTCGCGTGAACACGGATTAACGGCTGTATTTTTCGATGGCCGCGGAGGCCCTCCTGCAAGAGGCGGAGGAAACACCCACGATTTTTATGCGTCACTGGGCGATACCATCGAGGATAAAGAAGTGCAGGTTACCATCCAGGGACAAACCATCAGCTCAAATTTTGGAAAACCTGTATCCTGTTTATTTAACCTGGAACAACTGCTGTCTGCAGGGATTGAGAACGATGTTTTCAGAAACAAGAAGCCCCCGTTAAATGACAAGGAGAAGAACCTCCTGGAGAATCTTGCCAAAGCAGGGCATCGCTCCTATCTGGACCTCAAGCATCATCCAAAATTTGTTCCTTACCTGGAAAAGGTGACACCGCTTGCTTTCTTCGGGGATACGAACATTGGCTCACGGCCAGTGAAAAGAAGCCAGGGCGATGGCTTGAAGTTCGAAGACCTTCGTGCAATCCCATTCGTGGGCTCGTGGGCGCAGATGAAGCAAAACATTCCTGGCTTTTACGGTGTCGGCAGCGCCCTGAAAGAATTGAAGAAAGATGGAAAGATGCCCGAGGTCAGGAAATTATACGAACAGTCCCTGTTCTTCCGTACCCTGCTTGCGAACAGCATGATGTCTATGACGAAAAGCTATTTTCCGGCAACGGCGTACCTGGCGAAAGACAAGGAATTCGGAGAATTCTGGAAAAAAATGAACAATGAATACAAGCTGTCAGTTGACATGGTTCTCGAGGTTTCAGGTCTGAAAGAGCTGATGGACAACAATCCCGTAAACCGCGACTCCGTGAAGCTGCGTGAAAGAATTGTTCTGCCGCTCATTACCATTCAGCAGTTTGGCATTCAGCAATTGCGGAATTTGGAAGCCGCGGAAAAACCTTATACAGATCTTTATAAGAAGCTTGTGCTCAGGTGTATGTTTGGCATCATCAACGCGGCGAGGAACTCCGCGTAGTCAAATACCTAACAGAGTCTGATGAGAGGATTAATACAGGTTGAAAGGCAGGTTAAAATTCAGGTTGGATTTGGCAATTGCCTTTCCACCTGACTTTACCCGGTCCTTAAACTAGACTACGGTGATGAGAACAGGTCGCTTCTCCAGAAGTCGTCCGAACGGTTCAGCAGGTTTACCGTGTTTTCTGAGTATACGCTCGAAGCCGGCCGCTTCGGATTCTTCGACTGCAACCAACAGACCCCCACTTGTCTGTGGATCGGCGAGGATCGCCTTTTGAAATGCTGAGACGCCACCGATCCTGGAACCATAACTTTCCCAATTGCGCGTGGTTCCCCCCGGCACGCTGTTCTGTTGCACATAGGATTCCAGGAAATCAAATCGCGGGACCTTATCAAATTCAATTTCGGCAGACAGGCCGCTCCCCTCACACACCTCCGACAGATGGCCCAGCAGTCCGAATCCCGTTACATCCGTTAACGCGGTAACGAAGGGCAGTTTCCCAAATGCCGATCCCAGATCATTCAACGTCAGCATCGTTTCAATGGCGAGATCCAAATGAGGCTCTTTTACAATGCCTTTCTTCTGCGCGGTAGTAACGATGCCGATTCCAAGAGGTTTTGTCAGATACAGCAGCGAACCGGCTTTGGCGGTGTCATTTCGTTTCAGGTTTTCCTTTTTCAGTTTACCCGTAACTGCCAGTCCGAATACAGGTTCGGGGCAATCGATACTGTGCCCCCCGGCAAGGGGAATTCCGGCGCGGCTACAAGCATCGCGGCTGCCGTCCAGGACGCGTTTAGCCACCTCCGGAGAAATTTTATTGATGGGCCATCCGAGAATAGCAATGGCCATTAATGGCTCACCTCCCATTGCATAGACATCGCTAATGGCATTCACGGAAGCAATGGCCCCAAATGTGAAGGGATCATCGACGATGGGCATAAAGAAATCGGTCGTACTGACGATACAGGTGCCGTCACCGAGATCAAAAACTGCTGCATCATCCCTTGACTCATTACCCACGAGCAGGGAAGAAAAGGAGGGCTTCGCGAATTCGGAGTGAAGAATCTTATCTAAAATAGCAGGGGATATTTTACAGCCACAGCCTGCTCCATGGCTATATTGTGTCAGCTTGACTTGTTCCATGGGCACAAATTTATCAACTTAATGATCCAATAAAACCCTTTCACCATGTCAAAAAATATTGACGGAATCTACAACTACTGCGATCGCTGGTGCGAACGCTGTACCTTTACCAGCCACTGTGCCGTTTACGAAGACGAAACGGATCTTGCTCCGGAAGAGAAGGACATGCAAAATAAGGCCTTCTGGGAAAGGCTTGGCCAGAATTTCTCAAAAGCTCAGGACATCCTTCAAAAGGCCGCGGCACACTTCGGAGCAGATGTTGACGCCGATCCTCACCAAGAAGAAGAGAAACAAAAAAGACAGGAGCAGATAAAAAAGGAAAGCCGCGAACACCCGCTCAGCAAGCTTACGCTGCAATACAGCGACCAGTCACGCATATGGCTGAAGACACAGCCGGGGATGCTTGACCGCCTTGAAACGCTGAAGACAGAATTAACCATCGGCATTGAAACGGAGGCTGACGCCAGACGCAAAACCGAAATCATTAAAGACAGCCTGGCTGTTATCCAGTGGTATCAGGTCTTCATCCATGTGAAGCTTATGCGCGCGATCATGGGGAAACTAAGTAACGACGGATGGGCGGAAGAGAATGGTTTTCAGACCGACTTTGACGGCTCTGCGAAAATCGCCCTCATTGCTATTGAAAGATCCATGCACGCATGGTCAGCGCTGTTTGAGATTCTCCCGGGAAGGGAAGATGATTTCCTGAGGATCCTCGCGCTCCTGGAGAAAATCAAAAACATCGTTACAGAGGAATTTCCAAAGGCAGAAGGTTTTGTGCGCCCGGGGTTTGACGACTATCCTGCACTGGCGATCAGGTGATCAGCGCACGCGGAAGGATCCTTACCATTCCAGGGAACAACGGATCGGATCCGTTGCTCCTTGTTGGACAAACCGGTGCGGTAAGCTTTGTCGTAATAACGGAGCAGAATATCGATCGTGGTGGCCATATCGTCCTCGAAGAGTTTTTCCGTTGCCTCTTTAAAGTTTTGCCCGCCAAGTTTTTTCGTGATGTTCTTCATTGCTTCCAGAAACGCTTCCTTGTCGGCGTGACCATACTCCTTCACCAATCTTTCAACGCGGACATTTTTTTCCACTTCCACATGATACACCGGAGACGACGACATCTGGGCCCAGAAATCCTGGGGAAGAAAGATCTTTCCGATCGCTATGGATTCATCCTCCACCCATATCCTTTCGGCGGTGTCGAGCTTCATCAATTCTTCGAAAAGGTCATTCTGAAACTGTTCAGTCGTTGGCTGAGGGGGCATCATTAAGCCACCAAAGACGGAGCCTTTGTGACTGGCGAGTCCTTCAAGGTCAATGACCTGCTCACCTTTACGCGCCAGGGCGCGCAGTATCTCGCTCTTCCCGCTTCCCGTAAAACCACCGATCACATGCAGTTGCATGGGTATCTTATAGGATGCCATGGCCTGCTCCCGGTAGGATTTGTATCCACCCGCTAACTGGTGCGTGCTTATTTTTGCCATCCCCAGTATCTGGCAGAAGTTGGACGAGCGCATGCCGCCGCGCCAGCAGTGGACGAGAAGTTCGCCCCCTGCCGCTACCTGGTCTGCATGGTTGATGATCTCGAGAAAACGCGGCCCTACAAGGCGAAAGCCGGTGCGGATGGCTTCAGCCTGCCCCTTTTGTTTGTAATCAGTACCTACCGCCACACGCTCTTCATTATTCAGGATGGGAATGTTCAGCGCAGCGCGGATATGACCTTCTGCATACTCACCTTCCGAGCGTACATCCACTACGGGAAGGCTCTCCCGGAGGCTTAAAAACTGGTCGATCGATACTATCACAAATGCGAAGATAAGAGATACGGCTGATCTGTCCGCTTATTGTCCCGATGTAAAGATTATTCAACAAACACAGGAGCCGGTGTCAGATAGAACGGTAAATGCAAGCCGTTCCAAAGCGGCACAGGATTAGTCGCTATTAGGTGACAACCTCTTAACCCCATGCAAAGATCCATATCTCCCCTGATAGGTCTTCTGTTGCTTGCCAGCGTTCCACTGCAAGCCGCTGTCAATGATGATACCGGAAGATCTGATGTTGCACGCGTACACATTCCTCAAGATGGCCTGACGAATCCTTTCTTCACGTCACGGGCTTTTCCGATTTTCGAGAAGGAAATCATTCTCAGTTATTCCAATCCCAATGAAGGCAGTGAAACGGAGATCTATATTTCCCGATCGCCTGACAGTGACTTTGAACTGGCAGCAACGAACCCTGCCGGTGCGGAAGTTTTTGAAGACACGTCACGGCTTCCGAGGACTACCTACTACTTCAAACTCAGGGCGATCAAAGGCGATCTGACGTCAGACTTTTCGGAAGTAAAATCCTTTACCACCGGATCCAAATTTTATCCGCCTTTCCTCGACGCACAGGCCAAAGGTCCCGGCACCATTGAATTAAAGTTCCATGACCGAAGTTACAATGACCTCTACTATGTTCTTTGGAGGGACGGACCAGGTCCGGATTTCAACCCCACGATCGTGGCCACAGATTCGGGCCAGGTATTTACGATTACCGATGACTTCCTGGAACCGAACACGATGTACTATTACCGCGTAGACGCCTATACGAAAGGACCGAACATGCCGCGGTATATTAACATCGTAAATGCAACGGTAACGACACCGGAAGGCCCGATGATCTTTGCCTTTACCATTGTTGATGCGGATACCGATGAAGACGTGACGGGTCTGTATGAAGGCATTGCGATCACACCGCCCGACCATCCCAATATCAAGGCCGAAGCAAGTGACGGAACCGAAAGTGTGGTCTTTTTCCTTAACGGAAAAAAACGAATTGAAAACGAAGCTCCGTATTCGTATTTCTATGATTCCAATGGAGATTACCGGGCCGGAAGATTGGACCCTGGCGACTATGAGCTCATTGCAACACCTTACTCCGGTAACAATGCGCAGGGAACTCAGGGCGCATCGCTGAAGATCAATTTCACAGTAACGGTGCCCGCCGGCGGGCTTGCAATTGAAAGCTTTACACTTGTCGACCCAAACACCGGACAAGACATACAGGAATTGCAGGATGGCGATGTTGTCGACCCGACCTCCAGGCCGAACATCCGCGCAAACGCCGGTGATGAGACAGGAAGCGTACTGTTCCATCTCAATGGTATCCGGCGCGTTGAGAACGAAGCCCCCTACGCATACTTCTATGATGCGGCAGGTGTATACAGACCCGGACGTCTCAGGGAAGGGAGCTATACACTCGAGGCGACGGCCTACAGTGGTAATAATGGGACCGGGGAACAGGGCACTACTGTGACCATTGAATTTACTGTTACAGCAAGCCTTTCCGGAGCACGGGCTGCCTCCGTCAGCTTATATCCCAACCCTGTGGTGAGTGCTTCGCAGGTGGAGATTGCGGGAAGTCCCCATAGCAATGTCCGTATTGAAATTACTGATCAGTATGGATGGCAGCGTTCCCGCATCCATGAGGGTTTCCTGAACAGTGAAGGGAAGCTGATCATGCCACTTGATTTCCACGCGCTCCCAAGTGGAAATTATATGATGCTGATCCATATAGAAGATGCGGAGACGATAAAGAGATTTATGATTGAATAGAAGGCATGTCCCGGGGACGGAAGGGCTTTGGAGCTAAATTGATTGTGTCATTGGAATAGATACGACTTGCTCCATCTGCCATGGTGGACCCTCTTCCAATGCCCGGAATGATTGTCATGGCTTTCGCCGATGGTACAAGCTGAAAGCAGCCGTCTTTATGCAAGGCGGCGATGGTGGTACGCTCAATCCGAAAAATTCGCTGAGATGGATGTCGCAATGCCGACGCGAAACCCATATCCGTAATATTTTCCATCGCGGAAAGCGGCGGCAGCTTCAAGCCTGAAGAAGCGAAGTATTCCGTCAATGGTATATCCAACCTCTGTATAATGCTGCGACGACGGTGTTGCAAGGTAATTAACAAACACATTTTCCCTGATCCCGGCAAGGCGTACAACAGGGATGGTCGTCACAATGAACTTCCGGAACTGATAATGGACATTTGCAGAGAAGTAACGGTCATCCGTACTGAAACGGTAGTAGTCTAACAAACGGAAACTTCCCACCGGGTCAGTCGTACTGAAAGGTGTCTGATTGCCCGGGAAATGTTTGTAATCCATAAAGTACAAACGATCGGTGTTGATGAACATTCCGCCGCGAAGCCAGAAATCGATGTTGCCTTTCGCCCCGATTTTGAATTCATGCTTCAACCCGAGTTCCAACTGGTCGAACTTAACATCACTTCCGGGAAGATCTGAAAATCCCTTACGGTAATCCAGTGAGAACGTGGGAGACGAACGGTCCACCTCGCGCCTGTTCCCATTCCAGATGCGGAATTTGAGCCAGGGCCTGGCGACGATCCCGAAGGATCCCACCAATGCCTGATGTTGGGGAAACCCTGTATCCGACAACGTCTCATTCACTGGCAGGTTCGGAGTATAACCCTCAATACTTTTCCGGTCGATCAGTTTATAGTCGGATTGATTGAACAACTCCATCCTGTCACTCCATGACCATGTTGTTGAAACAGCCAGAAACGGACTTATCTTCCTGTTGTAGTGTAAATCAATAAAATCACGCTCGTAAATCTTCATGAGATTCTTCTCAAGGAAGAGCGTGGTGAATGTGTTCACCACGGGGAGGATGGGGTCGTCACCATTGAACTGGCTTATATATCTCCCGCCATTTAATTCAAGGCGGTAATGGTCGTTGCGCAGGGAGAGATTGAGATATCCCGATAATTTTTCACGCGAAAAAGCATAACGAGCAACGGGCCGTATGGTGAACCGGGTCCGGTTAGTATCCTGGAAGACCGTACCGAAGGCCACCCTGTAGATGATATTAAAGCCTTCAACGGTATTAAACCCTGCCATGGGGAAGTAGATCCGGAAATTTGAGTGTTTACTTACCTTATAGTTATCACCTGTGAACAGGTCCCACGGCTGGAAACCCTCATGTTTCGATTGCCGCACCGTATCACCTTCCGTCTTTGCGCGTTCAATCGCAGCGGTACTATCGGCCTTCTGATACCCTTTGATCTCTTCACGCGTAAGTGGTATCGGTCTCACCTCCGCCCAGTATAATGAATCCTTCTTATAGGCGCCGCTGTCAATTTTGAAGCTTACATCGGAAAGGACTTCCGGTTCCTTTTGTTGTTTCCGCTCATCCTTCTCGTATTCCTTAACGATCGTTTTTAGTTCTTTCCGGGTGATCTCCTCGCCGGCGGCGAGCCGTTCCTGCAGGGAAGTTGTCTTATCCCCGCCCTTTGCATTCTTCCTGATCTCTTTTTGCCGGCTTTCAACTTCTTTCGCAAGCGTGGCCTCCTGCTGCTCGTCGATCACCTCCATCTTTTCGACATACACCTCCGGGTTGATCCTGATATTGTAGTTGCTAACAGTAGCCAGATAGTTGTACTCGAATTCAAAGCCAAAAACCTTCCCATCGATCCTGAACTGGTGCGACACGGGCAGCCAGACCTTCCCGTCGATCGGCCCGAACATCACCTTGAAGTAAATGTCGATGCCCATTTTAATCGTGTGCATATCCAGGCTGTGAATGCTCCAGTCATCCTCCACAATGAAAAGCATTCCATCGACCACATTGTCGCCTTTTGAGCGCGGCGTCACTTTGATGCGACTGACCTCATATTCCCGATCCTTGAATGTGCCCAGGTATTCAAAACGATAATAAGAGAAAGCTTTCGGCGATAAAGGTGAAACCGTTCCGGCTATTTCGGGTGAGTAGAAACTTCCAAAGATGTAGCCATTGGGTGATGTGTTGTTATCTTTTCCGTCGCTGCGAATGGAGATGACTTTCTCTTCAAACTTATCCGGACGGGTGAATTTTATTTCGCTGACGGATTCGGATATATAGACGCGATCCTTTTCGATGCCTTCCTTCTGAAGGGTTTTCTTTGCGAGCCACGGATAATCCTTCAGTTTACCGGCCCCTTTGATATATACTCTGGCACCATATGCATCCAGCACATTGCGGTGATATTTTGCTTTGGCGATGGCTTTGCGCATAATGCTGTAGGCGGGATCCTCGTCGTCTGCATTGACCGTAACGGATTGAAGCATGATCTCCTGCGGGGCAAGTGTAATGTCAACACGCGATATTTCCTGTTTCACCTGGACGACCCGCACCGCTGTCTTTCGGCCCAGATGCTGGAACACCAGTTCGTATTGGCCGGGGGAAAGGAGTATCTCATAGAAACCATCCACATTGGCAGTGGTGCCCGTGCCCAGTTGTTTGACGAAGATGGTCGCATAAGAAAGAGGCGTTCCCTTTTCGTCGGAAATGACACCATTTATCCCGCGTTCCTGGCCCCTTGCTGCGGAAACAGTAAAAAGCAATGTCATCAGGATCAGTACTGAGCAACAGAGGGCTTTCAAAGTAAAGGTATTTAAGCGTGAAGATAGAATCCTCTTGTCCGGATCATTTCCTCCACAGCATCCGGCACCATATAACGTACCGAATGATGGTTTCGGATACATTTGCGGATGAACGTGGCTGAAATGTCAAGCAACGGGGCCTCCACCATTCTAACGTTAGGATGCGTTCTGAGTTCTGATGGTTGCGCGGAAGGTCTGGGATATACGTAGAGTCCATAATCTTCCAGTATACGCTCATGATTCTTCCACTTGACAAAGTTGGTGAGATTATCTTCTCCGATGATGACCTTGAATTCCTTGTCTGGATGCTTTTCCGTCAGGTGTACCAGCGTATGGATGGTATAGCTGGGCCTGGGCAGATGAAATTCGATATCGGAAGCTTCGAGCTTATAGGAATCGTAGACGGCGGCCCGGACCATGTCGTATCTGTCAAATTCATGGAGGAGGCCTTTGCTTGGTTTAAAAGGATTCTGAGGGGATACCACCATCCATACTTTGCTGAGGTCAGTGGTTTCGGCCATGATATTGGCAATGATCAGGTGGCCAATATGGATAGGGTTAAAGGAGCCGAAGAACAGACCTGTTTTCACGAGGCTTTCGCTTTAAAAACGTCATATAATCGCTGTGCCTCCTTCAGTGATTTGCCGAGATCTTCATTCACCAGCACGACATCGAATTTATCGCTGAAGCTTGTTTCAAATTCCGCTTTGAACAACCGGCGGGAAAGACTTTCGCTTGTCTCAGTACCGCGGTCGTGCAAGCGTTCTTTCAACACTTCCAGCGAAGGCACTTTTACGAAGATCGCGAGCGCCTTGTCGCCGAAATATCTTTTAAGGTTTAACCCACCCTTTACGTCAACATCGAAGATGACGTTCTTTCCGGCGTTCCAGACCCGTTCGATCTCCGATTTGAGTGTACCGTAGAAGTTCCCTTCATACACTTCTTCCCACTCGACGAATTCGTCGTTGTCAATTTTATTTTTAAAGTCTGCGGGTGTCAGAAAATAATAGTCCTTGCCATTTTGCTCTGTGCGTCCGCGTTTGTCGCGTGTCGAGGCTGAAATAGAAAATCCCAGGTCGGGATTATTTTCAAGAAGGTGTCTAACGATGGTAGTTTTTCCAGAACCGGAAGGAGCTGAAAAGATGATGGCTTTCCCGGGCATTTAGCGAACGAGATTTTGTGCTACTTTTCTTTTGATCTCTTCCACCAGGTCCTGCGGGGCGTTGTGGGTGCATTTCGTTCTTAAGAGTTGGCGTATAGCCACCTCGAGATGATAGTTCCTGTAACAGGGCATACATTCTTCGAGGTGTTCTTGCAGAAATATTTCTTTTTGCCGGGGAGAGGCTTCACCATCCAGAATCAATTGAAGCATTTCAAAACATTCGCGCTTATTCGGACAATCCTGCTTCCTGTTTCCGTTTTCGGAGAGATTACTCATATAGTTTATGCGTTTTTATAACCCATTTTTTTGGCGTATTCACTCAGCTTTTCTTTCAGAAGATTACGCGCGCGATGTAAACGGCTTCTTACAGTACCAATCGGTATATCTAAAATCTTTGCCATTTCCTCGTATTTGAATCCCTCCAAATCGCACAATATTATTACTGTTCTGAAATCAACATCCAGTGAGTTGAGGGCTATTGATATCTCGTCCCCGATCATATCCTGGAGCGCCTCGACTCGCAGATCGGGAGTTATTTGCCTGTCAACGTCCTCCGAGTTATAAAAAGTTTCTACTTCCTGATAATCTACCTTGGAAGGCTCTTTACTTTTCTTCCGGTAGTCATTGATGAAGCTGTTCTTTAAAATTCTGAACAGCCACGCTTTTGCATTAGTTCCTTGTTGAAAAGAATCTATGAACCTGAACGCCTTCAGGTAGGTATCCTGCAACAGATCCTTCGCATCATCAGCATCCAGCGTTAACCTGTAAGCAAAGTTATACATGGAGTTTATATGCGGCATAAACTCCTGGTTGAATATACTGAGCTTGTCCTTTTCGGAATACTGCTGACGGATAACCTCTTCTTCCATAACTTGTAAAAATAGTGAAAAACAAATGAAACCTCCTGCTGCTTAATAACCCCGGATTCCGATTTTTGTTTCAGAAAAAAAGAATACCGGTGTTATAATCATTTGGACGGGGCCTATACACCCTTCCTCTCCTAAACTAAAAGTGCCAACCCTGTCCGAGGAATAATTTCCCCGGACAAGAGCAGCAATATTCGTGCTATTAATAATCAATCCTGGAAACCGCCAATGGATCCAGATTGAATCACAACCGACTGACATCACCGGCCATTTATGAGACATTATTTCCGGTTATTGTACTGACTGGCAACGTCTGTAACCATTACCACTTTAACGGTGTTACGGTTGCCTGATGGCCCTTCACGGGTTCCGGATGAGCCCATAGGTTTTCACCATATTGATAAACTCAATCCGGTATCCTTCCCGGTCCGCGCCTCTGGCAGTCTCCGCTAACGCAACCATATCATCTTGCCTCCAGCCATTGATATAAGGAGATTCTGTTAACATCATGCCAAAGGCGGCAACCGACGCCGCCCACCTGAAATCAGTCGTGGAGCTGTTCAGCGCCACCGGCTTTCCTGATAGCGTATGCACCAGCAGCTTGCTCTTATCCCCCGCAGGCAACTTATAACGCAGTTTCACTGTGAGCCACTCGTCTGACACTTTAGTAGTTGACAAAGCATTATCGGGTTGATATTTTAATTTATCGACAGAATAAAAATCACTGTTCACACCGACGGGAATAATCTCATACAGCGCTGTAACAGTATGGCCCGAGCCCATGTCACCCGCATCCTTGCGGTCATTGTTAAAATCCTCATCATTCAGTTTCCTGTTCTCGTAGCCGATAAGGCGATACGCCTGAACACGCGCGGGATTAAATTCCAGTTGAAGCTTGACATCTTTGGCAATGGTGAATAACGTTCCGCCAAATTCATTTACAAGAACCTTGCGCGCCTCTATCAGGTTATCGATGTAGGCGTAGTTTCCATTACCTTTATCGGCCAGTATCTCCATCTTCGAATCTTTCAGATTGCCCATGCCATAACCGAGTACGGTAAGAAAAACACCTTCTTTTCTCCTCGCTTCAATGAGATCTTCCATCGCTTCATTGCTCGATTCTCCCACGTTGAAGTCTCCATCCGTGGCCAGGATCACGCGGTTGTTACCTTCCTTCTTAAGATTCTCTTTCGCAAGATCATATGCCATATGCAACCCCGCCCCGCCTGCGGTTGATCCGCCCGCAGAAAGCTTCTCAATGGCAGCTAAAATTTTCTTCTTGTTATCACCTGAAGTTGGCTCAAGCACGACGCCGGCAGCTCCCGCGTACACGACAATGGCGACATGATCCTGTGGCCGCAGCTGATCGACCAGGAGCTTGAAAGATTTTTTAACGAGCGGAAGTTTGTTCGCCTGGTTCATCGACCCGGATACATCGATGAGAAACACGAGATTCGAGGGAGGTAGATTTTGAGTGGGGATAATTTTTCCCTGAAGCCCGATATGAATCAGGAGATGCTTATCATTCCACGGCGCACGTGACATCTCCGTATACACGCTGAAGGGATCTCCATTGGCCGGTGCCTTATAGTCGTAGTCAAAATAGTTGATCATCTCCTCGATGCGAACGGCGTTCTTGGGAGGTTCCTGTCCATTGCTGATAAACCGGCGAAGGTTGCTGTAGGAAGCCGCATCGACATCGATGGAGAAAGTCGACAACGGCTTCTTCTGCGCGCCGTGAAAGAGATTTTCTTCCATGGCTTGGTACTCCTCTGTATCGATCTCCTCAGGCATGCGATAATGAATCGCCGGCGCGGAAATTCCGTGCTGCTGTAACTGCGCTTCCTTTCTTGCACCAGCGCTGTCCCGTTCTTTGCCATAACCACTTACGATTACTTCCTGAAGTGTTGAGACATCGGCAGCAAGCTGCACATTCAATATTGTTTGTTTCTGCAATCGGATTTCCTGCGTTGTGAATCCGATGAACGTAAAAACAAGGGTTCCCCCTGATGCGGGGATCTTCAAACTGAAATCACCATGATGATCTGTAACCGTTCCCGTTGTGGTTCCTTTCAGTACAACGTTCACGCCGGGAAGGGCCGCGCCGTCATCGGCAGAGGTCACTTTCCCGGTAATAATCCGCTCCTGTGAGGGATCAAATGCAGTTAAAACAAACAGCATGACGAAATAAACGCCAATCTTTTTCATATTATTAAAATTATGGTGAATGCTTATGGAATCTCCTGCGTCCATACATCTTATTGAATTAAAGGAGGGGCAGGATGATATCCGGAACAAAGTTTAACTGGCATGATGATTCACCGGCGGGGCGGATTCCATAAAAATCTCCGCGGTTTTTTATAATTTGAGACAATGCTTTCCAATCATCACTATAAGAACCAGACGGATGAAGAGCTGATCGCTCTTTATAAAACAACGGATGACCTGGGGATCGTTGGCGTCTTGTACGATCGCTACACCGCACTGACCTTTGGTGTGTGTCTGAAATACCTGAAGGACCGCGAAGAAAGCCGCGATGCCGTGATGCAGATCTTCGAGAAACTGATCGTAAGCCTGAAGGCGCACGAGATCAGTGTGTTCAAAGGGTGGCTGTATGTCACTGCCAGGAACCATTGCCTGATGCAGATCCGCGCGAAAAAGGGAAAGAACTTCCAGGAACTTTCACCCTTTCTTATGGAAACCGGTGGAAACGGGCATCAGGAAGGCGTCGAAATAGAAGGAAACCTGAACAAGCTGGAAAAATGCATGGAGTCGCTTGCGAAGGAACAGAAGCAGTGTGTTCAGTTGTTTTATATTCAGCAGAAATGCTATAGAGAAATAACGGAGACCACCGGTTACGACCTCAACAAGGTCAAGAGTTACATCCAGAATGGAAAACGCAACCTGAAAATATGTATGGAGCGCAATGAAAGATCGTAAGAACGATATTGAACGATATCTGCGGGGAAAATTATCGTCCGCGGAAATGCACGCGCTGGAGAAAGAGGCGTTGAATGACCCCTTTCTGGCCGAAGCGCTTGAGGGTGTTGAGCAGGCAGGTACCGATAATTTTTTATACGACCTGCACCGGATCAATCGCTCCGTACACAAAAGGGCGCGAAGAAGATCCCGGAAACATGGCACCAGCATCCGGATGTGGGGATGGACCGCAGGCATTGCGGCCACCGTGCTCCTCACTGCTTTGGCAGGATTCCTCGTCATTAATATTCTGAAAGAACAGGAGGCCCGTCAGCAGGCTATGCAGGAGCCATTCCGGATACTTCCTGACAGGGCCGAAGCGGATACCATAGCCATCCCGTTACCACGTGAAGTTTCCGCCGCCGCGCCGCGGAAAGCAGATCGCCGTGCGAAAACAAACGACGCCGCGCGAACTGAGGCTGCAGGAACTGATGTTCACGAGCGCGCTTCCCAACAGGACCCTCCATTGCCGTCGGAGGCAACGGCGGAAGCGGAACAGCAGGAGGCGTTGATCGCCCTGAACGAAAATGATAAAGACGAGGAGATCAGGAACGGGCAGGATCGCGTGCAGGAAGCACCTGTGTCGATTGCCGCCACGGAAACGTCTGACGTAAACATGAAGGCTGGAGCAGCGAAGAAGGAAACCAGGGTCGCAAGGCATGAAGCAGAACGCCTGCCCGCAGCCGGGAGCACCCCTGATCCTGTCGTCGTGAAGGGAAAAGTTACTTCCGCCGACGGAGCAAGTCTGCCAGGTGTAAATGTGATCATCAAAGGAACCAATAAGGGAACCGTTACTGATGTTGATGGAAATTATGAGCTCACGGTCCCGGCCCTGAAATCGCAACTGGTTTTTTCCTTCATCGGTTTTGAATCCCGGGAGATCGCAGTTCAGGATCAGGGCGCCCTTAACGTACAATTGAACGATGACGTCGCTTCATTAAGCGAGGTGGTTGTGACCGGTTATTCGTCAGAGGAAGAAAAATCAGCGCCATTTACCTTCGCTGAACCGGAAGGCGGAAGGTCAGATTTCAGAGACTATCTGAACCGTGCTGTGAAGTATCCCGAAGAAGCTTTGAGAATTAAAGCCGAAGGGCGGGTGATCATCCGCTTCACGGTAGAACCTTCCGGCGAAACTACAGGATTTGAGATCCTCAAAGGCGTCGGTCACGGCTGCGAGCAGGAATTGATCCGCGCGATACAGGCGGGTCCATCCTGGAAACCAAGCCGCAAAGGCGCCGTTGCCGTACGTGACACTGTGAAGGTGCGGTTTAATTTTCAATTGCCGCGGCCGGGGAAATGAAGGGTGGAAAGATGAAGAGGTAAAAAGGTAAAGAGGTAAGAGGGTAAAAAGGTAAGAGGGTAAAGAGGTAAGAAGGTAAAGAGGTAAGAAGGTGTTTGACATTAACACAAAAAAAACACCGCTTCAGGGGCGGTGTTTTTTTTCCTTTAGACAACCTTCCGGCGAATGAGCTTCGCATACGTTCGGCTGACGGGAAAACTTTTTCCATTCTGCATCTTCACCACCATGCCTCCGTTGAAATGCTTTTCAATTTCTTTCAGACAGTTGATGTTGATGATGGTACTGCGGTGCACCCGTATGAACAATTCCGGATTCAGGATCTCTTCGAGCTTTCCGATCCCCGAGGAGCTTACAAACTGATCGTTCTTCGTGGTCAGGATGGTATAGTCACCGGAAGCTTCCAGGTAGACGATCTCCTCAACGGGGAGGTTGAGCAGTTTCTCCGACTTCTGAACAAAGATATGGTTGTCGTACGAAGTTTTGTTTTCCGTTTTAATACTGCGCAGCAATTCGCCCACATTGTTCTGTTCAAGTTTCATGCGGTTAATGGCGCGCTCGACGGCAGCCTTAAACCTTTCCTGATCCAGGGGTTTCAGGAGATAATCCACCGCATTCTTTTCGAATGCCTTGATGGCATACTGGTCGTAAGCGGTACAGAAGATCACAAAAGGGTCATGCGTGATTTCATCGAGCACATCAAAGCCAGTCATCCCCGGCATTTGAACGTCAAGGAAGACCAGGTCCGGTTTCAATTTATCGATCACTTCGACGGCTTCTTTTCCTTTTGTGGCTTCGCCTACGATCTGAATATTGGGCATCTGCTGGAGATACTCTACCAGGAGGTCGCGGGCCAGTTTCTCATCGTCAACTATAACACAGGTTATGTTCATTGGATATTATTTAATTAATAGATCGCTTAACGTTGCAATATTAGTTGTTTAACAAATTATTCTTAAAAATCTTATCGCCGGGAGAGGGTGTATTCCGGGATTATCCTGCTTTCGTCTTCATTTCCTCCCCTGACTCATCCGGAGCATTCGTGCTCTCTTCCTCAAAGGGGATGAAAAAACTGACAGAGTAGCCCCATTCATTGGACCGGATCCGAAGTCCCGAGCCAGGGCCAAAGATACTTTTCAGACGCTGATCTGTATTTTTTACGCCAACACCACTCGAGCTGCCATCCATTACCTTTTTGGCATTTGATCCCAGGCCATCGTCTTTTACCTCGAAGAATATCATGGTATTAAAGCGTTTTACGGTCAACACGATCGTTCCTCCCTCATCTTTAGGCGCAATACCATATTTGACGGAATTCTCCACCAGTGGCTGCAGGATCATCGGAGGTATCCTTACACCCAGGCAGGAAAAATCGACCTGCTTGACAAACTTCAACCGCTCACCAAATCGCACCTGCTGAATGCGTATATAGTTATCGATAAAATCAAGTTCATGTATCAACCTTACCATCTGGTCACCATGCGAATCAAGGGCATATCGGAAGATATCTGACAATTGCGTGATGACCCTTCGCGCCTGCTCCTTGCTGGAACCGATCAGCGTATTGATGGAGTTAAGGGTATTAAAAAGGAAGTGCGGGTTTATCTGAGATTTCAACAAAGATATCTGCATTTCCCGATTCTTGATGTTTAATTCACTTTTTTCTTCTTCCTGCTTCTGCAATCCCTGGAAGTAACGGATCACATAATATACCCCCACCGTGATGATATACTGATCATGAAAATGCAAACCTTCCCACTTTAACAACTGCACCAGATGGTCTTTCCAGTTCTCATAATACTGGAAGCCCTCAACATAATCCTCGAGGTAGTACGAGAGACTACCGATGATGAGGAAGTACATCATCACCCCGAAAACGTGACCGGTAACCTGAATATATACATTGTACCGGAACAGCCAGTTACAGTAAAAAAAGATGGCGATGATGAGCACACAAAGGGCCTCGAAAAGATACAGCGAGTTCCAGAAAATATAAGTATGGGGCGTTTCCAGCTTCCACTCCAGAAAGGTACCGACTGAATAATTGATGGCATACCAGAAGCAGAGGAGCAGGTATGCTCTCTTCCAAACGCGTGGTATGTCGTCAAAAATTTTCAATGGCTACTTTGCGGCAAAGTTAAGCAATGAAAAGGAAAAGCATTTACCCATGGCCTCCACTCCGTAAATGCTCAAAAGTGCAGATAATCCTACATGGCATTTGAAAAACAGCTCCAAATACCCAACTTAGATGGCATTTTATGGAAAAAAACCTGTTTTTGATCCTGTTTTTGATTGCTCCCCTTTTCAGCAGCGGGCAGGACATCACCATATCGGCCAAAGTACTCGACAAAGAGACGAATCAGCCGCTGGGATATGCTTCCATCGGGTTAAAATCGACCGCGATCGGCACCATTTCCAATGAGGAGGGGGAATTTGACTTCCATATGCCCGCTGAGTACCGCAATGAGGTAATGGTCGTCAGCATGATGGGTTACAAGAATTTCGAAGCGCCGGTTTGGTCCATGACCGGCGGATTGCAGGTGATCAGACTGGAAAAATCGCCCATCGTATTGAAGGAAATTGTCGTTTCAGATACGTTGAGGGCCCAGGATATCCTGGAGATCGCGCTGTCGCGGATTGAAAAGAATTACCCGATGGAGCCGTTTCTCCTCGACGGGTTCTACCGCGATGTAAAGAAAGTAGGCGGAACATACATTTCTCTCCTCGAAGCAGCCGTTCGGATTTACGATGACAGCTACGCCGAACCGCGCAACAAATATAAACTCCGGGAAAGTGTCAGGCTGATTGAAGTCCGTCAGAGCCTCGGCTATGAAAGCCGGTTTACCACCTACTTTGACCAGGACAATCTCCTCGAGGACCTGCTGCTGCACAACAACATCCGCTATCGCCATTTCAATGACGGCGAAGAGGTGTTTTCAAAAATGGTTCGTGAAAAGAATTCTTTTTTCAACGAGCATGAAACGTATGTCATTTCCTACAACGGTGATTACTCCATGAGGCTGATCATCGACGCGGAGAATTTTTCCATCATCCACATGGATTTCGAGCAGGGCTTCGAAGACGACTTCCTTGGAAAACGGAATGATCTCATCAGCAAATTCGCCGGCATCAAGAAGACCATTGATTTCAGAGAATACCAGGGCAAGATGTATCCGAGTTTTATCAGCATCACCTCGCGCATCAACTGGTATGACAGCGAAACAAACGTGCTGAAGTTTGAAACAGAACTTTTTCAGCAGTTGCTGATAAACAAGGTTACACCCAATGCAAAGGAGCGGATCCGGTCCACGGAGAAAATGCGCAACTATGGATTGCAATTCCAGGATCAGCCTTACAACAAAAAGTTCTGGGACAACTACAATGTCATCAAAGAAACCCCGCTTGATCAAAAGATCCTGAAAGACCTCGAGAAGTTCGCGCCGCTGAAGGTGCAGTTTGAGGAACAGTGAGGTCAGTGGTCCGTAGTGAATGGGACAGTGCCGTTCGCCAGTACGCGCAGGGTCGCGCATGAATATTCGACTGCATTCATTAATCTTCAGACCATCAATCTTATGGAGGCATTGTTGCACACACATTCCGAATCGACGCACACACGAACCTTATTCCGTTAGTAGCACGAGATGCGCGCCCCGGCCCCCAACCTTATTCCATTATTGTCGGGGTACGCACGTTGAGAGATCCGTCCGCAAAAAACCACACACTGAAATGCGCACCAAGATCAAAATAGCACGAGCCTCCTCACCACTCACCACTCACAACTCACAACTCACTATTTCAATTTCGCCAGCGCATCCTTCATCCGCTTCAGCGCTTCGCGCAGGTCTTTTTCAGACGCGGCATAGGAAAGGCGGATACAGTTTTCGTCGCCGAAGGCGCCGCCGGGTACGAGGGAAACGTGACCCTGCTCTAACATGTAAAGACAAAAATCATCGCCATTCCGGATCGTCCTTGTGCCATCTGACTTTCCGAAGTAAGCGCTCACGTCAGGGAAGAAATAAAATGCCCCCTGAGGATAATTGGATTTTATGCCAGGAATCTCTTTCAACAGCCCGTATACAATCTCGCGACGCTGGCGGTATTCGTCCACCATCTTTTTCGTCGGAGCCTGGTCACCGGTCGTCGCAGCAAGCGCTGCACGCTGGGCGATGGAACAGTTCGCAGAAGTGATCTGTCCCTGCACTTTATTACAACCATCCGCAATCCACTTGGGAGCCGCGATATAGCCTACTCTCCACCCCGTCATCGCATAGCCTTTTGCAAAACCGTTGACGGTGATGGTGCGCTCGAACATGCCGGGGAAACTGGCAATGCTCACCTGCTCACCGGTGAAGTTGATATGTTCATATATTTCGTCGGCAATCGCGAGGATGTTGTGCTTCACCACCACCTGCGCAATCGCTTCAAGTTCTTTCCTTGAAAAGACAGTACCCGTCGGGTTACACGGTGAGGAGAAGATGATGGCCTTTGTCTTCGGCGTGATAGCCTTTTCCACCTGCGCCGCCGTCACCTTGAAGTCGTTCTCGATGCCGCCCTTCACGATCACCGGTGTGGCCTCTGTCAGCCTGACCAGTGCATCGTAGCTCACCCAGTAGGGAGAGAAGACGATCACCTCGTCGCCCGGATTCAGCAACGCGAGCATCGCGTTCGCAATGGATTGTTTTGCGCCGTTGGAGACGACAATATTTTCTGCCTTGTAAGGGACATTATTTTCTTTCTGGTACTTCGCCGCAAGCGCCTCACGCAGGTCCTGGTAACCGGCTACCGGAGGGTACGCGAAATATTTTCCATCGTCAATCGCCTTTTTCGCGGCCTCGCATATGTGAAGCGGTGTTTTGAAATCAGGTTCTCCCAGGCTGAGGCCGATCACGTCAATACCCTTGTTCTTGAATTCACGGGCTTTGGCGGCCATGGCCAGGGTTGCTGATTCTTCGATGGCGTTGATACGATTCGATAGCTGGTTCATATGGTGTTTGGATTGCGGGGCAAAGAAAACACTTTCCGGCCGAACTATGAAGAATTACTGAAAAAGGTAAAAAGGTAAATGGGTAAATGGGTAAAAAAAGTTTTAAAAGTCTAAAAAGTTTAAAAAGTCTGAAAAGTTTAAGAAGTCTGAAAAGTTCAAAAAGTATAGGAAGGCTAAGCTGCGCCTGGTATGGAGCGGGAAGATGTCATACAACGGTAAAGAGGATCAGTTTTCAGAAGCTGAAAGCCTATGAAGGATGACGATTGTTGGTACGATTTGAATCAAAAATTGGGCATTGGGAATAGGGAATTGGTGTTAATCGGTGGACCACATGCGGAGGACGCGCGCCAGGGGGACGCATCATCATGCGTCCTCCCGATCAAGCTAATTTCAAGTAAAGAGCGTCCGACCGAGAATGCTACGGCCCAACGTAATC
>JBARAD010000256.1:0-3189 GCA_049791675.1 Chryseosolibacter sp. | reverse complement strand
GTCAAGACGCGCCTGGGTATTACCCGAATATAGTTTTCAGGCAGAAATGACCACAGCCCAGAAGTAAACCGCTGCACACCGATCATGGAGACGGCTTCCGAAGGCATGCATTGGTTTCGGATGTCCGTCTTCCTGATCTTTACGGATCCCGCCGGTAACCGATCCTGTCCAATTCCCTGTTTCCGCATCTCCGAAAGCCCGCCTCTCTTCAGAATTTTTTTCTTTCCTGACCGACCAGTTCGTCTGGCTTGTATGGATCTCCTTGTTTCCGCTGGCATGGTTTCGGATGCAGAAATGGCTCAAAGGATTATGAATAAGTCAGAGATCGGATAGGGAAGTATTTATGATGTCCGGGCTCCTCGCGGTCAGTTACCAGTCCATCCGGCAGGGCTGGCCAACCCGCCGAATAATTTGCGGGCGGAGTAATTTCCGGACTCGATCTGCCGCTTGCCACTGTATTAATGAAAACATTTACGGATCTCTCCGGTCCTTCAGGATGATTTCACTTTCTTCTGGAATTCGGTTCAGAATTGTCCAGGAAAAGTATTGTCGGCTGGAAAGGTCGACCATCCTTGTACCGGCAATAAAAGCATCAAAAAGTACTTAATCATTTATTTAAAGTAAAGCATCATAAAATACTGATTAATAAAAGTTTATTTATATCTATCAATACTTTACTTAACGTGAAGACAAAATGCCAGACTTACCAATCAACTAATATTATTAGTTAAAATACACCTAATATAATTAGTTATAATTATCTTTGGGCCCAGGTAGTCGAATGGTGTGATGGGTCTTAAAAGAGCTGATATTATTGAGAAACTGCAAACGGATATTCTCCGTTTGGAGGGATTCAAGTCCTCCAATAGCTCCGCCGTTGATCTGGGGCTCGGTCCCATGAGGGAGGCCTTTCCTGATGCTTCCTTTCCGCTGGGAGCCATTCACGAATTTTTAACCGAACGAAAAGAAGGGGCCGCCGCTACCAGCGGTTTTATCGCCGGGATATTGGGTGCCCTGATGGGAAGCGCCGGAACTTCGTTGTGGATCAGTGCGTCGCGCACGCTTTTTCCCCCGGCCCTGAAAAGCTTTGGCATTCAGCCCGACCGGTTCATCTTCATCGATCTGTGCAAAGAAAAGGACGTGCTCTGGGCCATGGAGGAAGCGTTGAAATGCGGCGCCCTTTCTGCGGTGGTGGCTGAAATTCAGGAGATCAGCTTCATTGCTTCCAGACGGCTCCAACTTGCTGTTGAACAAAGCAGGGTAACGGGTTTTATTCTGCGCCGCAATCCGGCCAGGATGAATACGACCGCCTGCGTCTCCCGGTGGAGAATCTCTTCTTTGCCCAGTGAACAGGTTCAGGATCTGCCCGGCGTAGGGTTTCCTCAATGGAGGGTTGAATTGCTGCGGATCAGGAATGGCAGATCCGGTGTTTGGGATCTGAAATGGATGAACGGAAGATTCATACCTGCATCCGATCATCATGCCGGTCAGTTAACCGGAAATTCAGGCTACGCTTCTTCCCTGATCCCGGCGCAATCTTCGTTGGATAGAACGGTGCCGGCGCGGGACGCCTCGGCACGCAAAGCGGGATGATATGGTACGCCGGTTTGTTTCCATCTGGTTCCGTCACCTGACTACGGACTGGTTCACCATCCGACAGCCTGACCTTAAGCATGTACCTTTCGTTTTACGCGCGCCCTCCCATGGAAGGATGGTCATCACGGCGGCGAATGCGATCGCGGAGAAGAATGGCATAAGTTGCGGTATGGTCCTCGCCGACGCCAGGGCTGTCACGCCGGAACTCCTGGTGCTGGATGATAAGCCGGACCTGATCCCGCAGTTACTCAAGCGCCTTGCCGGATGGTGCATTCGCTTCACGCCCATTGTGGCCCTGGATCCTGCCGATGGTCTTCTGCTCGATGTCACGGGATGCCCTCACCTGTGGGGCGGTGAGCAGGCATACCTGGCAGACATTGTAAAGAAATTAAACGCACGCGGTTATGATGTCCGCGCTGCGATGGCGGATACCCCTGGCGTTGCATGGGGTGTCGCCCGTTTTGGTAAGGGATCGATGGTTATCGAAAATGGCCGGCACATGGAGGCATTGCTTCCCCTGCCACCGGAGGCGCTTCGACTGGAGCCGGAAACAGTTGACCGCCTGCACAAACTGGGACTCCATCAGATCAGGCAGTTTATCAGCATGCCCCGTTCATCGCTCAGACGTCGCTTTGGGCAGCATTTCATCAGGCAACTGGACCTGGCCATTGGGCAGGAAACGGAGTTCATTGAGCCCGTCATACCGGTTGAACCTTACCAGGAACGGTTGCCTTGCCTCGAGCCTATCGTCTCGGCAACCGGTATCGGGATCGCTTTACAGCAGTTGCTGGAAACATTATGTCTCCGTCTTCAGCAGGATCAGAAGGGGCTCCGGACGGCAGTGTTCAAGGGTTATCGCGTGGATGGAAAAGTGGAACAGGTCGGCATCGGAACAAACCGTCCGACGCACCATGTAAGCCATCTTTTCAAACTGTTTGAACTCAAACTGTCCATGATCGAGCCGGCGCTGGGCATCGAGTTATTCATCCTGGAAGCGCCGAAAGTGGAAGACCATGTGCCGCAACAGGAAAAGATGTGGGAGGGATCCGGTGGACTGGACGACCTGCGGTTATCAGAACTGATCGATCGGCTGGCCGGCAAGATCGGAGCGCAGTCCATTCACCGCTTTGTTCCCGATGAACACTACTGGCCGGAGCGGTCGTTCAGGCCCGCGTCGACGCTACAGGAAATATTGTCGACAACCTGGCGAGCAGATAAACTCCGTCCGCTGCAGCTTTTGGCGATACCCGAACGCATCGAAGTCACCGCGCCCATTCCGGATTATCCGCCGATGTTGTTCCGCTACAAAGGAAAGCTGCACAAGATCATCCGCGCGGATGGTCCCGAGCGGATCGAACAGGAGTGGTGGCTTCAAACCGGGCAACACCGCGACTACTACCGCGTCGAAGATGAAGGGGGCAACAGGTACTGGATCTTCAGGTTGGGGCATTATGAAGGGGGGAAGTTTGGGTGGTTTGTTCATGGATTTTTTGCGTAACTGTTCTTCACCTCCCTAAATCCCTCTCATCCGTGCCCGCCATAGCAGAGGGAGCATGAGGAGTGGGTTGCGACGGCGGGAAGGAGAGGGACTTT
>JBARAD010000255.1:0-3547 GCA_049791675.1 Chryseosolibacter sp. | reverse complement strand
AGATAAAATGACAAAGTAGGACTAATTACTAATTCCTGATGACTGATGACTGATGACTGATGCCTAAAGCCTAATTCCTAATGCCTAATGCCTAATTCCTAATTCCTAATGCCTATTTCCGGAGTCTTCTCTCCTTCAGTTCCCTCCAGGTGGTGAGAATGATCTTCTCATCCTTAATGAACTTTCTGAAGGCTGGGTCCATCATGGCAAGCATGTCAGCCTTTCGCACACGTCCTGAGTTGGCGATGTATTTAAAGACCTCGCTCGGCGCCGTGCAATGCATAATGACCATCGAAACCCCTGGTTTTAATTCGCGGATTGTTTCAATATACCTTTTGGTGGCAAACTTCTGCAGTTGCTCATCGGAAAGATGATCACCCGGATATTCAAAATCATAACTCACGTTGTGCAGATCATCCAGTACCGGCAAACCTGCCTCCCATATTTTTTTGCCCAGGGCCCGGAACTGGTTTTTCATCTCGGGCGTCACATTGCGCTCCTGTCCGATCATCGTATTGTGGCCCCCCGGAAACATGACAGGAATTTTATTTTCGATCCCGACTTTGATATAGCGTTCCAAAAACGCAGGGCTCGCGAACAGCGTACCCATGTGTGAATCGAGATGCGTGGGCTCAAACCCGATGTCGCGGGCCCGTTTCAGCTGTTCGCGGATCTCGGTCTCGACTTCATCAGGTGAGGCGTTTTTTACCACCTGGTCAACGCTATGCCACAGCGCACCCTCCTCATCCACCAATCCCGGGACTGCGGGCCTCCCCGATAGCGGCGCCCACCGGTAGTCCTTCCATTCGGAAGTAAGTGTCAGGTGCAAGCCCGCATCGGTATCGGGATGCGCTTTCATATAACGGACGAATCCCGGAACCCAGGGACAAGGCATCATGATGCTCAGGGAATTTGCAACTCCCTGCTCCATGGCCTGGATCGCACCCTGGTTTGAATCCCACGACATGCCTACATCGTCAATGTGAAGGATCACTACTCTCGCCCCTTTCGGAAAACCTAATTTTTCAGCGTAAGTAAGTTCCTGCGATTTTGATTGCGCAAACACGAACAAAAAGGCTAAAATGAAAGCTGACTGCCTGTACATAATCATGATCATTTTTTTTTCAGATGCCGCCCGCGGTATCCATGTGTAAGATTCTTTTAAAAACCAGCACGTCCCTTTCTTTTCCCTCAGGATCAGTCTGGCGGATGCTGTAAGAGAGGGCTTTCAGGTAAACCCCTTCATGCCTTTCCTTTGCCAGCACATGATAGTTGGTAACCGCTTCATCGTAACGGGCAAATTGCGCAACGGGCCACTTTCTTTGCGTATTTCTTTCATAATATTCCGTGGTGTCATCATAAACGGTGAAGTAGCCCTCCACAGTAAACAGGTCTGACCGCCTCACCAACCGGTAGCGGGGGTCGACTTCCTGAAAGTTTTCATCCACCAGCACAAGTTCATGGTCACCGTTACTTTGAAGTAACAGGTCTTCCCGGACACGATCATCGGCTGAGAATTTATTCCCGCGTATCAGTGCACTAATCATTGCCCGATTTAGGATCTGGATGATGTGCCTTCCCTCTGAAGCCAACAAAACTGAAAACTTCCCCTGGCTGGAAGTCTCCATCGCGAAAGTACTGTTCTGGGGTCCGGGCAGTGTTTCGATAATTTTGTAATAGGAATCCATCCCCGGTGTGGCCGGCATCAGCTGAAGAACCACTTGCACATCCCGCCCATTTCCGGCAGGTAAGATGCCTTCATATGGGATCCAGTCCTCATCGGTGGTAAAGAAATTCGGAAAAGGATCGGAAGCTGTCCGGGAAGATTTCGAGCATGAAAAGAACCCGATCACAAAAAGGGTGACAAAAAAGATTTTCATGAGTGGATTATTGGGTGACACTTTGAGGTTATGTCTCATCTCCGATTAAACGTATGTGAAAGACTATCCGTATAATTCATTCAAGATACCCGCCAACCTCACGCCCGCCTGCAATAAACGTTGCCGCACGATCGGTAAATTGATATACGCATATTCATAGCCGAGTCGACCCTTACCATAATCATAGACAGACCCTTCATAAGCCTGGCTTTCGCGTGCCCACTCCTCGACGGAGATTTTCTGCCATTGACGAATGAGGTCTTTAGACGGGACCTCCAATGATTCCGCAAGCTCGGTATAACTTAAACGCGTATCGTCGATCATATCACTGTCCCAAATCCGGTGCAGGTTGCTCGCATTGCCAAACCACGTTACCTGTACGTTGTTTCCGCCCCGGTCATTCTTCGCTCCCACATGCAGAGGCTGATGAAGATCGGCTACGAGATGAATCAGGATCCTCAGGTGTTCCTTCTGTTGTGCGGCCGGGAGGGTTCGGGTTCTTAGTTCGCTGATGACCCGATCAAGTGTCTCAATGATATCGCCATTCGGGTTTTTGACGGAGCTTGCGTAGGTCTCTCCGTGGGGGATGGTCACCCAATGCCAGTCTTCCATGTGGTCATAGGTTGCGTCAGACCTGATTTCATCCATCCAGGTACCGGCCATCGCGAGTGATTGACCCTGAAGGATCTTTTGAATGGTGATGCGGGCCTTTTTACTCAAATACCTGTCTGCAATCCGACCGGTAACCCTATGGCCGGTGGGACCCCAGCCTGAGCTTTGGGAGGTGGCAGCCAGGAGGAGGACAAAGCACAGTATTCCATTTTTCATACCTCAGGTATTTAAACGTCAATATCCTCAATTTCATGGAAAGCGAAATTGTTCACCGGCTAATTTAGGGCTATCTTTAGGATTGTTGCTACCCATGGCAGAGATTGTCAAACTTCACGCTTTCCTTGTTTCGAACCAAATTGATCTGAAGGGCGTAAAGAGCCTGTTCGAAAAGAAGCCCCTGGCCGATACATCGTCGGAATTGTTCTATGCATCCGGCGGCAGATATGAATACTTTTCCAACTACGGCGTTATTGTTTTTTCGGGGTACCAGGAGCATGAGATGCGATCCATGATCAAAAGGATCAGCACCAGTCTGAAAGACCCTGATCCGGAGGTAGCCTGGCTCCGTGATGAATTCCAGATCAGGGTCGACCACGGAAAGGAAAGCTCTTTTGATTTCGCCGAGGCCGTCGTGGGAAAGCTTGATGAAATGGTCGTCCGCGTGGCGATGCTCAACCTCGCCCAATCTGTGGCCCTGGATCATTACCATAGCGTAAGCGAAGATCTGCTGACGCAGGTAAAGGGCTTTGCCAATCAGCTGGAACGGACAGGTAAACTTAAAATCAGCCGGAATAACATGCACCGCTTCCTTGGCAAGGCGCTGAATACCCAGAACGATATCGCTGAAAACATCTATATTTTTGACGCTCCGGATTTAACGTGGGAAAACGAATACCTCGATAAGCTGCATCAGGGCCTGATCAAACACTTTGACCTCAAGGTACTCTTCAGTGAAATCGAATACACCCTTCGCATCATTGAAAATAACCTGACGGTTTTCAGGGAAATCATACACCAGCGCGAAAGCAACCTTCTTGAATTTATCATTATTTTAC
>JBARAD010000254.1:0-2841 GCA_049791675.1 Chryseosolibacter sp. | reverse complement strand
GTCCATGGATATTCAAAGAATCGGCCCTTTCTTTTGTTGAGGCCCGGAAAAATACGCCCTGAACCAGGCCGGAAATTCTGAGGGTGACACGTTTTTTCATGGCGAAAAAAAACAACGTCGTGGGGCCGGGCGGGGCGAAAAATTGTTCGCCCCACAGGACCAGTCCACGACACAAGTTGTTAAAAGATATAGTCCGTACTGAGGAATGCAGATTCCCGGTTGCGGATGATGGTGCTGATCATCTGCTTGTTGGGATCTGTATTTTTCGTTGCAACAATGGTGCGGATGGAGAAGACGCGCAGGGCGTCCGATACGGAGAGCGTGCCCTCTGCGGAATCTTTTCGCCCATTGAACGGAAAGCTATCCGGACCCCGTTGGGCCTGGGTATTGAGATTGATCCGTCCCACCTGATTCACGAAAGCATCCATCAGTCTGGCGACACGCTTACTGTCCGTGCCAAAGATGCTTACCTGCTGGCCGAAATTTGAGTTCACAACATAGCGGATCACTTCTTCATCTTCCGAGAAAGAGGCAATCGGGATTACGGGTCCGAATTGTTCTTCGTAGTACACCCTCATTTTGTCGTTCACGGGGTAAAGCATGGCGGGATAGAAAAATGTTTCCCGTGTTTCGCCGCCATTTTCGTTCACGATCCTGGCGCCGTGTTTTTGTGCATCCTCAACGAGACCCCTGAGGTAATCGACTTTACCGGGTTCCGGAAGGGGTGTGAGTCCTATGCCGTTTTCCCAAGGCATCCCGGGTTCGATCTTTTTGATCTGCGCCTTGAATTTCTCGATAAAGATATCGACCACATCTTTATGGACCAGCATGATCTTCAGTGCCGTGCAGCGCTGGCCGTTAAACGATAGCGCACCCGTTACACACTCGCTGACAGCATTGTCGATGTCGGCGTCAGGCAGTACAATGGCCGGATTCTTGGCGTCAAGTCCCAGGATCGCCTTTAGCCGGTGCGGTTTCGGATGCAGCTTCTTAAGGTCATTCGCTCCTTTGTTGGTGCCGATGAAGGCGAACACGTCCACCTTGCCGGTTTCCATCAGGGCTCCCACTGTTTCGCGGCCACGCCCGTAAATGATATTGATCACACCCGGCGGAAAGCAGTCCCGGAAAGCCTCGAGCAAAGGCCTTATCAGTAATACACCGTATTTCGCCGGTTTGAAGACAACTGTATTGCCCATGATCAACGCCGGAAAAAGTGTTGTGAAGGTCTCATTCAACGGGTAGTTGTAGGGCCCCATGCACAACGCTACTCCTAGAGGCACACGCCTGATCTGCGCCATGAACCCCTGGTCTTCGATCAGCTTGGCTGAATTGCGGTCGAGGTCTTTCAGCGCCTTGATCGTATCAACAATGTAGTCGGCAGTGCGGTCAAATTCTTTCTCGGAATCTTTGTGTGTTTTACCGATCTCCCACATCAGCAGTTTCACCACTTCAGCCCTTTTCTTGCGCATGGCCTCAAGAAACTTTTCCACATGACCGATGCGTTCAGTGACACTCATGGTCGGCCACAGGCCATGGCCAAGGTCATAGGCTTTCACTGCAGCATCAAGTGCATCAAGCGATTCCGTGGAAGTGAGCAGCGGCGTACTGCCGATGATCTGTTGCTTGAATCCGTTTCCATGTCTGATGAAGACAGGACTCAACACAGGGTTGAGGTTTCCGGACCAGGTCTTCAACTGACCATTGATCAGGTATTCCCGCTGTTCAATAGGTTGCTGGATCTTCAGGTGATCTGGAATGGCGCTTTCTTCCGGGAAAACGCAATCGAGTAACTGGCTCATTTTTTATTTAAAGTCTTTAGCGTTGATGGATGATACGATGGATACACCGGATGATGTCCCGATACGGTGAGCGCCCGCGTGAATTAATGCTTCCGCGCTTGCCAGGGTTTTTATTCCGCCCGAAGCTTTTATGCCCACCGACGCAGGTAATGTCTTTTTCATCAGCACAATGTGTTCAAGGGTCGCTCCTGAGGGGGCGAATCCGGTAGAAGTTTTTACGAAGTCGGCGCCAGCGTCTGCACAGATGTTACAGGCTTGCACGATCTCCGAATCGGAAAGATAAGAAGTCTCGATGATTACTTTTAAAAGTTTTTGATGAGTGTGCGCAAGGTTGCTGCATTTGGCAATTTCAATCTTGGTCCAGGGTAGGCCGGTCTTGAACGAGGAGATGTTCCAAACAAGATCAACTTCGTCGGCGCCGTCATCGATTGCGCGCTTTATTTCATCCAGCTTTGTCTCGGTCATATTGTAACCGAGCGGAAAGCCAGCAACGGTAATCAATGCGATTTTGTCCTGACCAATTTCCCTCTTCGCCCGTTTTACCCAAAAGGGAGGAACGCAAACACCGAAAAATTGAAATTGTTTTGCCTCGCTTACAAGGCGATCGATGTCACCGATGGTCAACGTCGGGTGAAGCTTCGTATGCTCTATGTAAGCGGCAACATTCATGGCGGTAAGGTACCACGAAATTGCTTACCCTGCCCTCCCGCTTTCCACAACCGGCACCTAATCCTACTTTGTCATATTTGAATTTTTATGTTGGGCTCGGCAATTCACTTCGATCAGGCTTGCCTCCGTTTGCCCCGATAGTGCGTACGTGGAAATGATTTTCCTGGGGTAAACTGTTTACGCACTCCATTTAACCCTGGGTTGAAACCCAGGGCTATTCAAATTGAACCCTTTCAGGGTTGATAATCGGATAACATGACAAGGTAGGGCTAATTACTAATGCCTAATTACTAATCCTACTTTGTCATATTTGAATTTTTATGTTGGGCTCGGCAATTCACTTCGATCAGGCTTGCCTCCGTTTGCCCGATAG
>JBARAD010000253.1:0-25275 GCA_049791675.1 Chryseosolibacter sp. | reverse complement strand
CTTGTAAAGCACTTCGTAATGGAGATGGGGCCCGCGCGAAAGACCGGTATTGCCAACAAATCCGACAATATCGCCTCTTTTAATGTGCTGACCCCTGCTGGCGTTAAAATCTGAAAGATGTGCGTAGCGCGTTTCATATCCGTAACCATGATCGAGGAAGATCACATTTCCGAAACTTCCTGAAAAGTAGGCGCTTTTTACGATGCCATCGCCGGTAGCGTATACCGGGGTGCCTATATCGGCCGTAAAGTCGAGGCCTTTATGATCTCTCACATAGCCGAGTAGCGGGTGGAAACGTTCGCCAAAGGTCGCGTGGAGATGCGTTAAGGTCTTGTTGCTGACCGGCTGGATCGCTGGCCTGGAAGCCCACATCGAGCTTTTCTCTTCGAATAATTTTGCAATCTCGTCATATGACTGCATTTCAACGTCCAATTGATGCTTCAGTTTTTCAAGCGTGCGGTATTCTCTCAGTACCAACGGAAATTCCTGAAGCCTGGCCGTATTGATTTTTTCGCTTCCCCCGATCCCCGCCTCGCGGATGCTGGCATCCAGCGGCGCTGAATCCAGAATGACGCGGTAATTATGATCTCCCTTTTCGATCAGGGTTAATAATGTATGACTGGCATCCTGTATCCTGTCGTGCAGGATGTCCCATTCAACCTTCAATCGCTGGTTCTCCTCCGCGAGAAAAATTTCGTCAAGGGATGGAATATATTTCAGTACATAGAGATACGATCCCACGGCGAACGCAAGTGATAAAGAAAGGAACATGATGATCCGGTTGCGCAATACTTCTCCCTTGATGTAAAAGGGCTCGTATCTGCAGGTGGTCTCGTTATACCGGAATCGTGTTCTTCCCATTAGTCTAGCGATTGGTTTTGCTGATGGCTGATGAAAGTAAGATGATCATGCTCATCACTGGTAAGCCCCTCTACCATATAATGGACAGGATCCACATTCTTCCCGTGGCGGATGATTTCATAGTGCAGGTGTGGCGCCACCGACCCTCCGCTCGTACCGATTGTTGCAATGATGTCTCCTTTTTTGACCTTGGCGCCGTATTTTACATGGATCTCTTCCAGGTGCGCATAACGTGTAACCACCCCGTTACCATGATCGATCTCAAGGTAGTTCCCATAACCGGCCTGCAGGTCGCTGCGCTTTAACGTCTGGATGGTTCCCGATGCGGTGGCAATGACAGCAGTGCCGCGCGGCATGGCGATGTCGATCCCGAGGTGATCATATAATCCTTTGTGAAAAGGGTTTACCCGCAATCCAAACCCTGAGATCAACCGGTCGGGTGCAAGGGGAGTGACAGGTTGCAGCGTGGGCCACCAGCCCAGGACAGCCAGTTCCGTTTTGGGCAGCGCGAGCGAATGCCCGAAAGAATGATTGGTGGCGGCGGACTTCGCGATCAGTTTTTCTGAGGTACCCGACATTGACGCAATGTGTTCCCTGAATACGTCGGCATCGGCAAGCAAAAATTTTTCCTTGGACGCCCGGTCATCGTTTTCAGGGGGTGTGAGGGGCGGCGCGCCAAAGAATTGCTTATGCAGTAAGTTGTCTTTATCCTGCAGGGATGCGAGGACGGGCTGCAGGTCGGTGAGTTGTGCAGTCAAGATGACGTGATGCTGGCGCAAGGCCCTGTTCTCGCTGCGCAACTTTTTTTCATTCCCGGTATTGATGATGAGATCATGCAATAACAGTATCCCTACCAGCATGCATGATGCTGTTACCGCCACCCCGAGAACATACCACACGACACTCCCGGGCGTGATCTTCACGCGCTCGTACTGGCATGTCTGGATGTTGTAACGATAGGTTGTATAACGCATCGATCCGCAGGTTCTAAACTTCAGATTTATAGTCAGGCCATAAAAAAAACCGCGCTTTCTGCGAATTCTCCCCCAACTGCGTTTATTTTTGTGGCTTGTTGCCCGTTCAAAAAACACTTTTTGTTACGGGCTTAGCCGGCTAATATACGAAAAAAGAACATACTGTCGCTTAAAACTGCCTACTGGATGGATTCGGGAACGATAAGACGCATTTTTTTACGGTTTTTTGAAGGAAAAGGGCACCTGATCGTGCCTTCCGCCCCCCTCGTTTTGAAGAACGACCCAACCCTGCTATTTACCAATTCAGGCATGGTTCAGTTCAAAGACAACTTCCTGGGAAATGCCAGCCCGAAAAGTAACCGCATTGCAGATACGCAAAAATGTCTTCGTGTCAGTGGAAAACACAACGACCTCGAGGAAGTGGGTATCGACACCTATCACCACACGATGTTTGAAATGCTGGGCAACTGGTCATTTGGTGACTACTTCAAGAAAGAAGCCATTGCATGGGCGTGGGAACTGCTCACCGAAGAATATAAACTTCCGAAAGACAGATTGTATGTCACCGTGTTCGAAGGTGATGCAAACGAAGACCTCGGATTTGATCAGGAGGCGTTTAACTTCTGGAAAGAAATCCTCCCCGAAGAAAGAATTCTCCGGGGAAACAAAAAAGATAATTTTTGGGAGATGGGGGAGATGGGTCCTTGTGGCCCCTGCTCGGAAATACATGTCGACCTCCGCACGGAGGAGGAAGTAGCCAAACTTCCCGGCAAGGGACTGGTGAATACAGGTCATCCGCAGGTAGTCGAGATCTGGAATCTCGTGTTCATGGAATTCAACCGTAAGGCTGATGGTTCCCTGGAGAAATTACCTGCTCAACACGTTGATACCGGGATGGGCTTCGAGCGCCTCTGCATGGCAATCCAGAAAAAAACGTCCAACTACGACACGGATGTCTTTACACCCCTGCTCACATTCATCAGTCGTGCTGCAGGTGTTCCGTATCAGCAGGCCGAGTCGACAGACATCGCCATGCGTGTCATGGCTGACCACGTGCGGGCAGTCTCTTTTGCGATCGCGGATGGACAATTGCCGTCGAATACAGGAGCAGGTTATGTTATCAGACGGATCTTACGGCGCGCGGTCCGGTATGCATTTACCTTTTTAAATTTTAAGGAGCCTTTCCTTCACCAACTGGTGCCCGTACTTGCAGACCAGATGCGCGAAGCCTTTCCTGAATTGCAATCGCAGCAGGATTACGTGGGCAAAGTGATCTTTGAAGAAGAAACTTCTTTCCTGAGAACGCTTGAAAAAGGATTGAAACGGATTGACCTGATCCAGTCGGAACTGAAGAACAATGCTATTTCCGGAGAGCAGGCTTTCGAATTGTATGACACATATGGTTTTCCTTTTGACCTCACATCCCTGATTGCCCGTGAGCGCGGGATCAGTGTCGATGAGCCCGGCTTTAAGAAGGAAATGGAGAAACAGAAACTACGGTCTAAAACAGATGCCGTGAAAGAGACCGGCGACTGGGTTGCCGTAGGGGAAGATGAAAAAACCGAATTCATCGGTTATGATCACCTTTCATCCACAGTACGCATCGTCAGGTACCGGAAGGTCAAACAGAAAAACAAAGAGCTGTTCCAGCTTGTATTCGATAAAACTCCGTTTTACGCAGAAAGCGGTGGACAGGTAGGCGATACGGGATACATTGAAAGCGCTGGCGGGAAGATTCAGGTGATCGATACGAAAAAGGAGAATGAACTGATCATTCATCTCACCGAAAAGCTGCCCGAAGTCCTTGATGCCACCTTTCAGGCAGGTGTCGATACAGGCAAACGGCAATCCACCATGAACAACCACTCGGCCACCCACTTGCTGCATGCGGCGCTGAGACAGGTCTTAGGAAAACACGTTGAACAGAAAGGTTCTCTCGTCAATGCGGACATCCTGCGTTTTGACTTTTCTCATTTCTCCGCCATGACCCCTGAGGAGATATTGAACGCAGAGCTGATCGTGAACAGGAAGATCCGTGAAAATATTGCGCTGGATGAAAAGCGGAACGTTCCCATTGAAAAAGCAAAATCATTGGGAGCCATGGCCCTCTTCGGGGAAAAGTACGGCGACTTCGTCAGGGTGATCACATTTGATCCGCAGTTTTCTGTTGAACTTTGCGGAGGTACCCACGTACCGGCTACCGGTACGATCGGGTTGTTTAAGATCATTTCCGAAAGCTCCGTAGCCGCAGGGGTGCGAAGGATTGAAGCCATTACCGGCGAGGCTGCTGAGAAATATGTGCGGATAGAACTTGCGCTGCTCGACGAAGTAAAGCGGATGCTGAAAAATCCAAAGGATGTGCTCACCTCACTGAAAAATCTCGCAGATGAAAAACATCTGCTGGAGAAAAAACTGGAGATCCTCCACGGTGAACGCGCTAACCAGATAAAAAACGAACTGGCGCAGAAAGCCGTAAAGGCAAACGGACACACGCTGATCTTGGAGCAAGTGACCGTGCCCAATGCGGATGCTTTGAAGAATATCGCGTATGCGCTGCGGAATCAGTTTGATGATCTGTTACTGATCCTTGCCGCCGACGTCGACCACAAGCCGCAGGTTGCTGTCATGATTGGCGAAAAACTGATGCAGACGAAGAAATTCCATGCGGGCAATATGGTGAAGGAACTTGCCAGGGAAATTGACGGCGGCGGCGGCGGTCAACCATTCTTTGCCACGGCCGGCGGCAAGAACCTGAACGGGCTCGGCAGTGTTCTGGAAAAGGCGAGGCGGATGGTTGAGGTGGCGGATGAGGGATAATTTAAGATTTAAGATTTAAGATTTAGTATGCAGCAAATTTCTTCGGCTTTATTCGTAATGCGTAATTCTTGAAATGGACAAATCAATACGAGAGAAATATACGGCCGTCATTGGTCTTGAAGTACATGCACAGCTGCTGACCAAAAGCAAGATTTTTAATGGTGATTCCGCGCAGTATGGAAGCGCACCCAATACCAACATCAGCGTTATTTCTCTCGCACATCCGGGCACCTTGCCCAAGCTGAATAAGAAAGCTGTCGAGTTTGCCATCAAGATGGGGTTGGCGTGCCATTGCGAGATCAGCCGGTTCAATATCTTCGACAGGAAAAACTATTTTTATCCGGATCTTCCGAAAGGTTACCAGATCACACAGGATCGGACACCGATCTGCAAAGGCGGCTACATCACTGTCAACACCAGAGCCGGCGAAACAAACCTTACCCTGAACCGTATCCACCTTGAGGAAGACGCTGGTAAATCCATTCACCTGGAGACGGAAAGTGATACCCTGGTAGACCTGAACCGCGCAGGGGTACCGTTGATCGAGATCGTGACTGAACCTTGCCTCCGGACATCCGACGAAGCGTATGCGCTGTTGACAGAGATCAGGAAACTGGTGCGGTACCTTGATATCTGCGATGGAAACATGGAGGAAGGATCGTTGCGCTGCGATGCCAACGTATCGGTCATGTTGAAGGATGCCAAAGAATATGGCAGGAAAGTCGAAGTGAAGAACATGAACTCGATCCGCAATGTGCAACGGGCCATCGATCACGAGATTGAGCGTCAGATCAGGGAGATCGAAAAGGGAAATGTCATTGTTTCAGAGACGCGCACGTTTGACGCAGGTTCCGGTAAAACGTACGGCATGCGGACAAAAGAGGAGTTGAACGATTACCGGTATTTTCCGGATCCGGATCTAAGTCCGATGATCGTGTCCGACGCGTGGCTGGAAAGCATTCGTGCCGCCATGCCGGCGCTGCCGGGAGAATTGTTTAAGAAGTATGTGGACGAATACAGACTGCCGGAGTACGATGCGCAGGTTTTGACAGATTCCCGGGATGTGGCCCGTTACTTTGAAGACGTTTGCAAGCATACTTCAAATTTCAAAAGCGCTTCCAATTGGGTGATGGGGCCCATCAAATCGCACTTGAATGAATTCAACCTGACCGCGAACGAATTTCCCCTTGCGCCGGCGAAGCTGGCGGAATTGATATCACTGGTGGAGGGAGGGAAGGTCAGTTACACGGTTGCTTCGCAGAGGCTATTTCCAGAATTATTGAAAAATCCGCATTCGTCAGCGCTGGAAGTGGCGCAGCGACTGAATCTGATCCAGGAAAGCGATCAAAGTTCAATTTTGCCTATTATTGAAGAAGTGATCAAGGAGTTTCCTTTGAAGGTTGAGGAGTATCAAAGCGGTAAGAAAGGCATTGTGGCCATGTTTATGGGCGAAGTAATGAAGCGAAGCAAAGGAAAGGCCGATCCAAAAGTGGCAAATGCTTTGCTTGCAGAGAGGCTGAAAGCCATAACAGGGAAGTGAAGTTCTGACTGGCAGTCAGGTGGATAGGGGAATAAGTTTCTGGCTCGCCCGTCGTTTATAAAAAAGGAAAATGTTCAGTATGAAAGATAATCAGCAGCATCAGTATCCAATATCAGTAAAATCAAGCCGTCCCGGCCAGCAGGCGTTCAGCTTCAAAGGTTTGTGCTTCCTGATTTTTGCTTTATGCCTGTCGTGCTCCACCAACGGGAAAGAGGAGCAGGCGCAGGACGATGCCGGGAGTTGGTACGTCACGGTAAGTGGTAAAGTGGGCCATCCGCAGTCCGGACAGATCACGATCCAGGAATTAAAAGACGGTGGCAATGGATGGCAGGACACTGTTCAGTTGAAGAGCAATTACACTTTTTCGAAAAAGGTGAAATTGACCGAACCCGGATATTACCGGTTGAATTTTTATGGCAAGCAGTCGGTAAACCTCATACTCAACAAGGACAATGTTGAAGTCAATGCCGACGGAAACAACCAGCAGGGATTTGTGCAGATCAATGGCTCTTCTGATATCGACCTGATCCAGCAGGTGCAGGAGCTACAGGCAAAGGTGAACAGCGATCCTGCAATTGCCGGGCTGAACGATCAGTTCACGGCGGCAGCGCAGAAGAAGGATCAGGCAACCATGATGGCGCTGCAACAAAAATACATGCAGCATGTAAAGAAATACAATGACCAGATCGCGGTCACGATGGTGGAAAAATCACCCAGCGTGGCGGTGATCAATCTGCTTCAGCAGAATTTGCTTGACAAGGATCAGTATTATGACACCTATGTTCAGGTGGCTGAGAAGCTGAAGAAAGAATGGTCTGATTATTCGATAGCGGAAAACTTCATCGAATACGTTTCAAGCATGAAGCTGACCGCTATCGGGCAGCCCGCTCCGGAGATCGCACTGCCCAACCCTCAGGGCGAGGTTGTGAAGTTGTCATCGATGAAGGGTAAATATGTACTGGTGGACTTCTGGGCGAAGTGGTGTGGACCCTGCCGCCAGGAGAATCCGAATGTTGTCGCAGCTTATCAGAAGTATAAGGACAAGGGCTTCACGGTCTTTGGCGTTTCTCTGGACCGCAGCAAGGAAGACTGGATTCAGGCGATCAAGCAGGATAACCTTACCTGGACGCATGTCTCCGATCTGAAATACTGGCAATCCGAGGCGGCGAAGACTTACAATATTACAGGCATTCCTTTCTCGGTGCTGCTCGATCCGAATGGTGTGATCATCGCCAAGAACCTCCGCGGCGCGGCGCTCCACCAGAAGCTTGAGGAAATCTTCAAAGGCAAGTGAAACTCGATTTAAAATTTAAAATTTAAAATTTAAGATTTAAGATTGAGAGTCCCGGAACTTGAAACAGACTCCCAATCTTAAATCTTAAATCTTAAATCTTAAATCTTGAACCTTAAACTTAGTTCGATAGCTTATACTTGATCGGCATTACAAACCTGACCCTTACAATTTCACCGCTTTGTTTTCCGGGACTCCATTTGGGAAATAGCTGAATGACCCTTGCAGCTTCTGCGTCGGTGTCAGGGCTGATACCGCGAATCGTCTTTACATCGGTAACGGATCCGTCCTTTTCCACGATGAAGGTAGTGTATACGGTGCCTTCGAGACCTTTCTGCCGCGCCTCGGCGGGATAGCGCAGATTGCGCCGGATGAAGACCATCATCGAATCATATCCTCCCGGAAATTCGGGTTGCTCTTCCACGACAGTAAAAACGTTATCGCTGCCGGAAGCCGTGGCAAGTTTGCTGGTTTGCTCGGTGAATTCTATGATTGCATATGTATGGCCAGCCTTTTTCGATTCTGCTTCGGTCACAATGAATTCCAAATAGGATGATTCTTTAGATTCAGAAAGCATCTTCAGCACGTCGGAGCCGGCCACCAGCTTTTCGTCGGCGCCATTGAACACTTCTACGTGCCGGGGTAAGCCATATTCATCTTTGAGTTTGGCAAGACGTCCGGATGCGGTTTCGTTCAATTCCAGGAGCGCATACTTTTTAGTTGGATTTTCTTTCTTTAGCTGCTCGTATCTAGCCTGAATGTGCTCAGGAACGATCAATGCATGCGTTGAATTCTGTGCAATTTCTATGATGTCGTCGCCGACCTGATCCTGGCAGGCGATGAAAAAGAATACCAAAGGAAGCATGCAGGCCACCGCCACCAGCTTCCATCGTTTAATGTTTGTTTTTATTGTTCTCATCATTTCGATGCGTTTAACGGTTAAGGAATTATTGAAATGGTTGGCAAGGGTATACCCCTCCGATTGTAAAGCAACCTTTGCCAGGAGGCTGCAGTATTTATCCATATCAGAATTTTCGACAGCGCGCGCATCTGCCTCGAACTCATGAAGTTGAATAAAGGTCTTTTTGTAGCTGCTGATAAGCGGATTGAACCAGAAAAGTATTTTCAACAGGTTCATCAGTAGAATATCGAAAGAATGCCACTGACGGGCATGAACACTTTCATGGCGGATGATCTGCCCCTTTTCAATAGTAGAGAGCTGATTCGCCCTTCCAATGAAAATGAAATTAAAGAAAGAGAAGATCGGTTTATCCTCCGGTGATTCGGCGATGTAAAGATTTCCGGACCGGTAAGTTTTTGCTGTGCGGATGATACGGGTCAGTTGCAGGAGCTGCATGAGCACTGTTCCAAATAAAATCATCAATGCCACGATATAACAAGCTGAAACAAATCTCCAGAAATTAAAGGACGCTTCGTGTGAATCAGCAACAGTTCCTTCGCTTCCGACTACTACCTCTGGAAGCCAGTATGATGGGATTACCGTCCCGATGGAAAGCGTACCCCTGTCGGAACTCGTCTCAACATGGATAAGGGGCAGGATCAGTGAAATGAAAATGCCCACCAGTAAAACGAATCGCAATACTCCGAAATTCATCTCCTTGCTGAGCAGCAATTTGTAGCAGGTGAAGAAAAGCACTAATCCAAGGTTGGCTTCTATGATGTAGTTGAGATATGCGTTCATTTTTTTTCTTTTTTGACTTCTTTCAGCAGTTTGTCAATATCCGCAGCATTCAGTTTGTTCTCCTTCGCAAAGAAGGACACGAGATTCTGGAACGATCCGTTAAAGTATCCTTTGATCATGTTGTTGAGATAGAATTTCGTGTAGCGCTCTTTCGTTACCAAAGGAAAATACTCGTGGGTCTTGCCGTATGCCTTGTGGTCGACAAACCCTTTGGTCTCGAGTATCCTCACAATCGTGGATACAGTATTGTAGGCGGGCTTTGGATCAGGCATGTGCTCGATGATGTCTTTCACAAATCCTTTTTCGAGTTGCCACAATATCTGCATCACCTGGTCCTCGGCCCTGGTAAGTTCCTTGAGTTCTTTCATTTACTATGTATTTAGGTATGAAACTAAAACATTAGTTGTAAGAATGCAAATGTTCGTTAAAAAATATTTGCGAAGCGGCCTTATTATGTGCGTTTTCCTGATATTCTGTGCGGATCCCATGAGCACCACAAAACAAGAACGTTTCAGGATGAGTATCGGAGAATTTTACGCGAACATCATGTAGCGTTCGATGAGCGTTACGTGTGGGATTAGTTGCAACGTTCGCGCGTGTGTGTAAACTTCCCTTCAGGGCCACTAAGTAGTTTTGAATCTTAAATTTTGAATCTTGAATCTTAAATTTTGAATTTTGAATCTTGAATCTTGAATCTTGAATCTTAAATCTTGAATCTTGAATCTTAAATCTTGAATCTTGAATCTTAAATCTTGAATCTTAAATTTTGAATCTTCACAACTCACGATTGACGATGGGGATTGGAACCCTTATGAACAGTGCAACGACAAATGATTGAGCACGCATTGCTCACCACTGACCACTCACGTTCTCACATCGACTGCGTAAAACAGTAGGATATAATATTGGCTCCCATGCGCAGCGCCTGCTGGCGTTTCTCTTCCGGGTCATTGTGGACGCGCTGATCCTCCCAGCCGTTGCCCAGATCCGATTCATAGGAATAATAACAAATCAGTCTGCCTTGATAGATAAGGCCCATTCCCTGCGCGGGTTTTGCATCGTGCTCGTGGATCTTCGGCAGTCCGCGGGGGAAGTTAAACTTCTGGTGATAGATCGGATGATCAAAGGGAATCTCTATCAGCTCGAGTTCGGGAAAGATCTTTTTTAATTCAAGGCGGATAAATTTATCAAGTCCGTAATTATCGTCGATGTGCAGGAATCCGCCGGCGAGGAGATACTTGCGTAAGTTGGCAGCTTCGGCGTCGGAGAACACCACGTTGCCGTGACCGGTCATGTAGACATAGGGATACAAGAAGATATCAGAGCTGCCAGCTTCCACCACATCTTCCTCGGGATAGATGTTCATGCCCAGTTCCTGGTTGCAGAATTTGATCAGGTTCGGCAAGGCGGTCTTGTTCGCGTACCAGTCTCCTCCGCCGTTGTATTTAAGCTTCGCAATTCTGATTTGCGATTGTCCGAAAGCAGAAAAAAAGCCCGTAAAACAGGCGAAAACGATCAGAAATCTTACGTACGTGGTTACCATAAGAGCTTTTTCAATACTTAAATGTGTTAAAAAACATTGCTTTGCCGCTTTAAACCTTTCGCGGAAAGGCTAGTCCAAACTAACGAATAAACCAAACTATCTGGCATATGATGCTGAAACAAAATGTCTTAAAATTCTCTGCTTTCGTCCTTGCGGCGGCCGTTGTTGCCATGGTCTCCTGTAAAGAAGATGAAGCGCCCCAGCGCCTTACGCTGCAGGACACGGCTGATTTAACAGAAGAGGCACTTACTGAAGCTTATTTTCAGGACCTCGATGACATGTCCGGTGTGGCGATCGAGGCCCCGAGCGAGACTGAATACAGCGGTGCCCGCACGTCCGGCACGATCACCATTGAAGACCATCGCTTCAAGTGTGATGGCATTGTTGTGACCATCACGCCGGATGCGAATTCCACCGATGCCGCTCCAAAGGGTGTATTGACCATCGATTTCGGGACCTCCGGTTGCACGGATCTGAAAGGCAACGTTCGCAAGGGCAAACTTATCTTCACCTACAACGGTAAAAGATTCATGCCTGGTTCGACGGTTGTACTGACGACCGATCATTATACGATCAACGGCATTCAACTGGAAGGTACAAGGACCCTCACGAATCTCACTACCAGCACTTCCGAGGCGCCGCGATTCAACGTGGTGCTCGACGATGGAAAGGCTACGTTTACGGACGGCTTGTTCGCTACCCGTGAAACGAACATCACCGTGCAATGGAATCGCGCCACCAATCCTTTGGAGGACAACCTCCAGGTCGAAAGCTCGAGCACCGCGTCGGGTACGACACGGGGAGGAAGAACCTATGCCGTTTCCTTGCTCGAAGATCTGATTTACAAACGCCATTGTGGAATTGCCGTGTCCGGTATCAAAAAATATGTGATCGATGGAGAGAAGGAAGTAACAGTTGGTTACGGTGACGGAGATTGCGACCGCGAATTCACCCTTACGGTGAATGGCGTGACGAAGGTTATATCACTTTGATCCGCGAAATCACGACAGCCGACAAAAAATCCCGGGCCCTCCCGGGATTTTTTTGTGAGTGACCCGTTGTCGATTGTAAGTTGTTATTGCGGCGCACGGGGACTTTCATGCCCCGGATCTGCTTGTGGTCCTGACATTATCGGGCATCGGGAGCCAGTGAAAGGAAACTCATGCAAACGCACCCCCCATTGACGATTGACGACTCACGATAAAACACATCACTCACGCTGACCACTACCGTTTCCGCCAAATCCCTATCTTTGCCTCACCAGTCAACCACTACGAAGATGAAGCAATACCTCGCCCTGATGAAGGATATCCTCGACAACGGATCCCGGAAGACCGACCGTACCGGAACCGGAACGCTGTCGGTGTTCGGCCGGCAACTTCGCTTTGATCTTGGAGCGGGATTTCCCCTGATCACCACGAAAAAACTTCATCTCCGCTCCATCATATACGAACTGCTGTGGTTCCTGAAAGGCGATACAAATATCAAATACCTGAAAGACAACGGAGTAACTATCTGGGATGAGTGGGCGGACGAAGACGGGGAGCTCGGGCCTGTTTATGGTCATCAATGGAGAAGCTGGCCCGCGCCTGATGGACGGTCTATCGACCAGATATCACAGGTGATCGCCCAGATCAAACAGAAGCCGGATTCACGCCGCCACCTTGTCACGGCCTGGAACCCTGCTGAGGTGGATAAAATGGCCCTGCCTCCCTGCCACGCGCTTTTTCAATTTTACGTCGCCGACGGCAAGTTATCTTGCCAGCTTTATCAGCGCAGCGCTGATTATTTTCTTGGCGTGCCCTTTAATATTGCCTCTTATGCATTGATGACATACATGTTCGCGCAGCAATGTGACCTGTTACCGGGTGAATTTGTCTGGACCGGGGGCGACGTGCACCTCTACACCAACCACCTTGAACAGGCGAACCTCCAGCTTTCCCGGGAACCGTATCCCCAACCTCAGTTGAAGATCAAAAGAAAACCTGAGTCAATTTTTGATTATCAGTTCGAAGATTTTGAGATCGTGAACTACAAGGCCCACCCTTCGATCAAGGCGCCGATCGCTGTGTAAGTGTTGACAAATGAAAAGCATACAATGCGGCGTCTGCGACGTTCTCTGTGTCGGGATCACTTTTCAGTACCTGTTCAACTTCCCAGCGAGTCCGGCTGACTGCTGACAACGCTCCGCTAATTCCCGGGGACGCCACACACGATTTCCCTCTTTTTTTGTCTCCCGGGGAGGACTTTTCCTGTAACTTTAACATCTTTTCGTCGACAGATTGCGTAATGAACCCAAATGGCTGAAAAAAGCAGTGTTTTTGATATGATTGGTCCCATTATGATCGGGCCCTCGAGTTCCCACACTGCCGGCGTGGTAAGAATCGGCAGGACTGCCAGAAAACTTTTGGGCGGGAAGCCCGACCAGGCCGAGATCATCTTTTATAATTCCTTTGCCCGGACGTATGAGGGCCACGGCAGCGACCGCGCCATCATAGCCGGCCTGCTGGATTTTAAGACCGATGACAGGCGGATCAAGGAAGCCCTCGATCTTGCCTCAACGGAAGGACTGAAATTTACGTTTAAATCCATTGGCAATGCATCCACGCTGCATCCCAATACGATCCGCCTTAATCTGAAGAAGGGTGATCATGCAATAGAAGTGGTCGGCGAAAGTAAAGGAGGCGGTTTAATTAACATTGCTGAAGTAAACGGTTTCAAAGCGGACTTCAGCGCAAGCCTGCATACGCTGATCATTACCGCGGGCGATGTGAAGGGCAGCATTGCTTTTATCTCCGACGTGCTTGCGCATGACGATTGTAATATTGCCACCATGTCGGTCTCCCGTAAAGGAAAGAATGACATCGCCTGCCTGGTGATTGAAATGGACTCGGGTCTCAAGCCTGTAACATTGGAGTACTTGCGCAGCCTTAACTGGATAAAGGAAATCATCTATATACCCGATATCGATCGCTAGCATGAAAACAAAAACCCTTCTGTCTGTTATCTTATTTTTCTTCTGCTGCTCCATTCAGGCCCAACAAGCAGATACTGTTGCGGATCAATCAGCCTGGACACTCCGCGAATGTGTTGATCATGCGCTGGCGAATAACCTGCAGGTAAAACGAAGCGAACTTTCACTTGAATTGAGCAGCATCGACAAACGGCAGGCGAAAATGGCCATGCTTCCTTCTGCCAATGCATTCACCTCGTATGGCTATAACTGGGGCCGTGGTATCGACCCGGTTACAAACCAGTTTATTTCTTCCCAACGCAATGGCTATACGAGCCTTGGCGCCAACGGCGACTTCACCATCTTTAATGGCTTCCGCGTACAGAATAGCATCAAGCAGACTTCCCGGGAATTTGAAGCTTCGGAGCAGGACCTTGCCAGGTCAAAGAACGATGTATCCTTAAACGTCATTTCCCTTTTTGTGAACGTAGTATTCAACAAAGAGCTTGTTGCCAATGCGAAGCTCCAGCTTTCTTCCAGCCAGCAGCAATTTGAAAGGACTAAAAAACTGGTAGCCGCGGGCTCCCTTTCCAAGTCCAATGAGTTGAATCTCGACGCACAGGTCGCCACCAACGAGCTGAATCTCATCAACCAGGAGAACGCGCTGAACCTATCGCTGCTGCAATTGCAACAGGCTTTGCAGTTGCCTGCCTCGGATGATTTCGATGTTGAGATTCCGGATATCAGCACCGAGGATCTCATACTTGACCAAAGCCGTGAAGAGATCTTTCAGATAGCGAAAGGAACAATGCCTGAGATCAAGAGCACGCAACTTCGCATTGAAGGTTCATTTTATGGCGTGAAGGCGGCGCGGGGCAATCTTTATCCGCGCCTGACAGCCACCGGTTCAATCAACTCCAACTACTCCAGCGCTTCGGCTACACGCTTTCTACCGGACGTTTACGGATTCAGTGATCAGGTGAAGGATAACCTCTATAAATCGGTAAGCCTGACGTTGTCAATTCCCATATTTAATAATTTCAACGCGCGTTCGAATGTTGAGCGTGCCATAATCACAAACGAGCAGGCAAAGATTGCCGCAAGGGAAGCGGAGAATACACTCAGGCAGAACGTTGAGACATCCTACAACAATGCCATCGCGGCTTCGAAATCATACAGCTCCGCCTTGCGCCAGGTCGATGCCCGGGAAGAGGCGTACCGGATGGCCAAACAGCGCTTTGATATCGGCGCCGCCAATTACGTAGAGTACCAGGTAGCGGAGAATGATCTCTTCAGGGCCAGAAGCGATCTCGCACGCGGAAAATATGAGTTCATCTTCAGAAAAAAAGTACTCGACTTCTATATCGGTAATCCTCTCGAATTATAATACCTCATCTCCATGGCAAGACAAAAACAGAAATCAAACAAAGTAATTTATTGGCTCATTGGTGCCTTACTCGTGATCATCGTGTTCCTGGTGGCGGCAAAAACTGCCGGGTGGATCGGGAAGCCCAAGGAAATAGAAGTGGAGCTGGCGAAGGTAAAGCGCGTTACGATTGTGGAGAAGGTCAGTGCTTCTGGAACCGTGCAACCTGTAACAGAAGTGAAAATAGCGCCGGAAGTTTCCGGCGAGATCATTGAGCTGCTCGTGGAAGAGGGGGACTCTGTCAGGCGTGGTCAGCTGCTCGTGAAGATCCGCCCCGATACCTGGGAAAGTCAATTGCAGCGCGCGCGCGCCTCATTAAGTCAGCAACGCGCCAACCTTGCGCAGGCGGAAGCGAATCTCAACGCGTCAAAGGCTGCCTTTATCCGTGCCGAACAGGATTATAAACGTCAGGAAGCATTGTGGAACGAAAAAGTAATTTCAGAGGCAGACTGGCAATTGGCCGGACAGAATTATACGATCGCAAGAACGGACGTAACCGCTGCGGAGAAAGCCGTGGAAGCTGCAAAGTATATCATTCAGTCTACCGAAGCATCGCTGCGCGAGGCACAGGAAAATTTCCGGAAGACCTCGGTGGTAGCGCCGATGGATGGAATTGTCTCGAAGCTCATCGTGAAGAAAGGTGAGCGCGTAGTCGGAACGGCTACCATGGCGGGGACGGAAATGTTGCGTATTGCCGACCTGAATGTGATGGAGGTAAGGGTCGATGTCAATGAAAATGACATCGTCAGGGTTTCGGTGGGCGATACCGCAGTCATCGACGTGGATGCTTACGCAAGCGCCAACAAGGAATTCAAAGGGTTGGTGACCTTGATCGCCAATACGGCAAAAGATAAAGTTTCGGCCGATGCGATCACAGAATTCGAGGTCCGTATCCTGATCCTCGATTCGTCGTACAGGGACCTCGTTGAGGCAGGGAACCGCTTTCCCTTCCGTCCTGGAATGACTGCCAGTGGCGATATCATTACAACCCGAAAGGAAGATGTGTTGGCCGTGCCACTTGCGGCCGTGACCACACGCAATCCGAACCAGGCCGGCGAAGGGCAGCAACAGCAGGGCCCTCCCAACAGAAATGCGAGTCAGGGCCCGCAGCAGAATAATCAACGGCCAGCGGGCGAGCCGAAAGTCGTCATTTTCGTCAACGATAACGGTACTGCAAAAATGCAGGAAGTAAAAACCGGTATCAGCGATTACGACAATATAGAGATCGTCACGCCGTTAGGCGACAGTACCGAGGTCGTTACCGGACCTTTTCTCGTGGTGTCCAACCGCTTAAAGGAAGGGGATAAGATCCGTCCGATGGAGAAAAAGGAAGAAGAACCCAAAAAGGATTAATATTTTCCTGAAAAAACGCAGCCCACCGTAAAAAGTGGGCTTTTTTTATGGCCGCAGATTGCGGATGTGAGAAAATAATTACTTTTATGGGATATGCTTAATAGAATTAAAATTATTCAGCGTCTCATTAAGACTACCGGAACCAGGAATTATCTTGAAATCGGAGTGAATAACGGTGCTTGCTTTCTCCGGCTCAAGGCTTCGAATAAATTCGCTGTTGATCCGTCTTTTAAGATCGCGCCCGGACGCAAACTGAAATATTTTATAAAAAATCCCGCAAACGTCAACAACCGGTATTTTGAGCAAACCAGTGACGATTTCTTTGCATCCCAGAAAGAGTTTCTGCAGAACAACAGGCCTGGCGTTGTTTTCGTTGACGGCCTCCACACTTACGAGCAGTCGCTCAGAGATGTCATGAACAGCCTGTCCTTTCTTGATGACAACGGCGTTATCCTGATGCATGACTGTAATCCACTTTCGGAGATAGCGGCTTATCCCGCGGAATCCATCGATCACGCCAAAGCGACCTTAAACGGGTATCACGGAATATGGAACGGGGACGTCTGGAAAGCAATCGTTCATATGCGCTCATTGATGCCTGAACTCGACGTGTTCGTGCTGGATTGCGATCATGGAATTGGTGTTGTGCGCAAACGACCTTCAACAGACCAGTTGAATTTTTCAGGGCGGGAAATACGCCAGCTCTCTTATGAGGACCTTGATCGGAACCGTACATCGTTCCTGAATCTGAAGTCCCCGGATCATTTTGAAGCGTTTATTGATCAGCTCGCTGAAGAGGCGGTTGCAAAAGTATAAAGCCGGAGAGCCTGATTTCCTTCGGTCTTTTGATGGTGAATTTTTAACTTCTTTCTTAGCAATGTATGACGGCCCATCCATGGCATGAGGTTTCTACGGGTGAAAACCCGCCTGAGTACGTGAATGCAATTATAGAAATTCCACGGGGCTCAAGGGCAAAATACGAGATTGATAAGCAAAGCGGCCTTATTAAACTCGACCGCGTGATCTATGCCTCCATGTACTACCCATTAAATTACGGGTTTATTCCACAGACACTGGGCGAGGATGGAGATCCGCTCGACATTGTCGTGCTCACCCAGGTTTCGGTCGTTCCCTTGTGTATGATTCCATCCAAAGTAATCGGGGTAATGCAAATGATAGACAGGGGAGAGGCCGATGAAAAGATCATTGCCGTAGCGGAACAGGATCCCAGCGTCTCTCATATTAACAATGTTCATGATCTTCCTGCCTATCTGCTTTCCGAGCTGAGGCACTTTTTTGAAAATTATAAAACCCTCGAAAACAAAAAGGTAGTGATCAACGAGTTTCTGTCCAGGGAAGAGGCGTTCAATGTTATCAGGGCCAGCCTGCAGCAATATCAGGAAATGATTAAAAAGTAATCAGTGCGCTGTATTATCTTTGCTCAATGATGAAAGTTTCCGTTGTCATAAGTACCTATAATTCACCGGAATGGCTTGAAAAAGTTCTGTGGGGGTATGAATGCCAGACTTACACGAACTTTGAGCTGGTGATTGCCGACGACGGCTCCGGTGATGAGACCCGTGACATCATCGACCGTTTTAAGGCAGCGTCGACATTGGAGATCATCCACGTATGGCATGAGGACAGGGGCTTTCAGAAGTCCCAGATATTGAACAAGGCAATTCAGGCATCCACAACAGATTACCTTATCTTTTCTGATGGCGACTGCATTCCGCGGAAAGACTTCGTCGGTGTGCACGTGAAAAATGCGCAAAGCGGATATTTTCTGTCCGGCGGTTATTTCATGTTGCCCATTGAGACGAGCCACGCCATCACAAAAAATGACATTCAGAGTGGAAATGCCTTCCAGGTTTCGTGGCTAAAAGAAAACGGCCTGGCCGGCACATACAAGACACTGAAACTAACCAGTACGGGCAACCTGCAGAAGTTTCTGAATTTCGTTACCCCGACCAAGGCTACGTGGAACGGACATAATTCTTCCGGATGGAAGAAAGACCTGCTGGCCGTAAATGGCTTTAATGAAGAAATGCAGTACGGCGGGCAGGATCGCGAATTAGGGGAACGGTTGATGAATAAGGGCATCAAAGGAAAACAGATCCGCTACAGCGCTGTTTGTATTCATCTTGAACATAAACGCGGATACAAAACCAATGAGTCGATCCAAAAGAACAAGAATATCCGTAAGGAGACAAAATTGATGAAAAAAACGTGGACAGACTTTGGGATCGTTAAAGCAAAAGGATAGGATTCCAATGGACGTTTCTTTAATCATTTCAGTCTATAAAGATGTGACAAGCCTTCGAACCGTTTTGGAGGGACTGAAATTTCAGCGTTACAGGAATTACGAGATCGTTATTTCAGAGGATGGTGAAAGTGAGGAGATGCGTAATTTTCTAGGCGCATACCGGTGCGAAAACCCGATCCTTCATCTGACCCAGCCAGATGTGGGATGGAGAAAGAACCAGGCCCTGAACAGAGCGATTCAAAGAAGTAAGGGAGATTACCTGGTATTCATCGATGGCGATTGTGTGTTACACCACGCGTTCATTGAAAATCATGTGCGTTTTTCCGGACGAAAAAAAATTCTCGCCGGCAAACGCGTGAAGTTGGGCCCGCAGTTTACCACACTTTTTAAGGAGCAAATAGAGGATCTTCTGCTTCTGGAGAAGAAAGTTGAAAAGGAAAAAAGCGGGATGCGGAAGGATGGCGCCAAATTTTACGAGGAGGCGTTCTATATCAACCCTGATGGCATTTTGTCGTTCATTCCCAGGTTGCGCAAGATGCACCAGCTCAAGGGTTGCAACATGTCGTTTTTCAGAGAAGACATTGAGACTATCAACGGGTTTGATGAAGATTATCAGTTGCCCGCCATCGGAGAGGATATTGATCTTACCTGGCGTTTCAAAGGTTTGGGATTTCCGCTGGTCTCCCTTAGGAATCTCGCGGTACAATATCACCTGCATCACAAGGAAAACTGGACGGATCAATCCGTGAATTTACAACTGATGGAGCATAAAATGGGTCTAAGGCAATATGTATGTCGCAACGGATTAAGAAAGATGCCGGGATAAAGTATGGCGGATAGCGTAAAAATATCGGCCACCATTATCACCTTCAATGAGGAAAAGAAAATTGAAAAGTGTTTGCAGTCCTTGATGGGTGTGGCAGATGAAATTGTAGTAGTCGACTCTTTGTCAACAGATAATACAGCAGGCATTTGTGCGCATTATCCTGTTGTGTTCATTAAAAACCCTTTCCCGGGATATGTCGCGCAAAAGAACTTTGCGATGGACCAGGCATCTCATGATCATATTCTTTCGTTAGATGCAGATGAAGTTCTTTCGGAGGAGTTGAAGGAGTCCATACTGGCAGTAAAAGCCGATTGGGGAAATTTTGACGGTTATTCTTTCAACCGGTTTAATAATTATTGCGGTAAGTGGATTCATTTCTGCGGCTGGTATCCCGATCGGAAGATCCGGCTGTGGGACCGGCGGCAAGGCAGGTGGGGAGGCGAGGATCCGCATGATAAAGTAATTTTGTCAGCAGGGCGAGTGAGACGGCTAAGAGGCGATCTTTTACATTATGCCTATTTTACGGTGGATGAGCATTTAAGGCAGATGCATAAATTTGCAGAAGTGGCGGCAAGAGCAAAGTACCGCAATGGCAAAAAACCGATTTTCTTGATACATGTGGTGTTGAACCCCCTGTTTAAATTCTTTCGGAAATATCTGCTGCAGTTGGGATTTTTAGACGGCTATTACGGGTTTGTGTTTTGTGCAACAACGTCAGCCCTGAATTTTTATAAATATTTACGGTTGTATGAGTACCACCGCAGTGGTTTGCCTGAAGATGGGATAAAGCAATAAGGAATGAAGGTTTCCGTAATCATAAGCACTTATAATTCTCCTGACTGGCTTGAGAAAGTCCTCTGGGGCTATACGTGCCAGGATTATACCGACTTCGAAATTATCATCGCCGATGACGGCTCAGGGAAGGAGACCCGTAACCTGATCAAATATTTCCAGGACAATACCCCGCTTGAAATCTATCACGTATGGCATGAAGACAAGGGATACCGTCGGCAGACGATCCTTAACAAAGCCATACTGACTTCCCATACGGAATACATCATATTCACAGATGGCGATTGCATTCCGCGCAATGATTTTATTTCCACGCATGTAACGCAGGCTGAGAAAGGATATTACCTCAGCGGCGGGTATTGCAAACTGTCGATGGATGTCAGCAAGACCATCGCCAAGGAAAATATTCTGAATCGCGAAAGCTTTGATCTGAAGTGGTTGCGGTCTATCGGGTCGGTGGGTATGTCACAAAGCCGGAAACTGAATGCGCGCGGCAAATGGGCGAATTTTCTTGATATCGTGACGACCGCCAAGCCAACGTTTAATAATTGTAACTCCTCGGCCTGGAAGAGCGATCTGCTTGCTGTCAACGGTTACGATGAAAGAATGCAGTATGGCGGTTCCGATAGGGAGATCGGCGAGCGACTGCGCAATTACGGCGTTCAGGGAAAACAAATCCGGCATCGCGCCATTGTTCTGCACCTTGACCATCCAAGGGGATATAAAACAGAAGAGTCCATCGAGAAAAATCTGAAGATCAGGCAGAAAACAAAACAACTGAAAGTCAGCTGGACACCGCACGGGATCGTAAAGTAAGGTACCCATGACAGCCGGAAAAAAATTGAAAATGGGTGCCATATTGCCGCACACAAAATTATTCGGAGGCGTAAAGAGATTTTTTGAGCTGGGCCGTGTATTTATTGGTCACGGCCATGAATTTTTTGTTTTCACTCCCGAAGGATTACGTCCTGACTGGTATCCGGACAGTTGTCCTGTTGAAAAAATCAGTAATCTTGATCGCTATGGACTGGATGCGTTGTTCATTACTGAAACAAATTTTCTCGATGATTTGATAGCAGCCAATGCTATTTTAAAAATAGTGTATCACGTCGGACCCAGGGTAAAGCTTCACACGGTATTAAAACACAAAGAGATTGTTGTTTTTGTGAATTCATCCAACATGTATGACCTGGATAAGAGAAAGTACGGTATTCTTCCTGTGAAGGCTCTTGGGGGAATTGATGTTCCGGCGGTCAGTAAAACTTATCGCAAGAAGGGTGATCCGTTTACGGTAATGGCTTATGGCAGGTTAAGCCGCAAAGGGAAGGGGACTTCACTCGTAGTGAAAGCATGTGAAAAACTTTACCAGAAAGGTTATCCGGTAAAACTTCTTCTCTTTGACACGCCCATTGACGAAACATCTCAGGAGCGGATTAACAACTTCCGGTGTAAGGTCCCTTTCGAGTTCGTTGTCAATCACCCCGTCAATGAAAACAATACGTTGTACGGTAAGGCTGATGTTTTTGTCGCCGCCGAAAAAAAAGGTGGATGGTCTAATACTGCGGCCGAGGCGCTGGCGGCGGGAGTGCCATTGATCGGAACGGCGACCGGGACGAAAGATTTTTTAATTCACAATGAGACGGGACTACTGGTCTGGAGACATGCTTACTTCATCCGCAGGGCCATCGAAAAATACATCAATAATCCCGAATTGGCGGAAAGGCTTGCACGCAACGGCCGGCAGAAGATCCACGCTTTCAATTGGGAAAAACTTGCGGCATTCATTGAGTCCTATGTAGTTTCCCGTTTGGTATCAAAGTCACTTTCTCAGTAGGAGCCCCTGTTGTTTGAAATTGATCCAGCGGTTATTGACTTTTGGCGCGAAAAAAACATTGGCACCGATCACCTTGTCCATCATTCTGCAGTAAAATCGAATGATGGAGCGGTTCAGTTTTTTCCCGTAAGAATACAACTCATGCCAGACCACAGGATGTGAGTAGATCTTTTCAAACGGATCTCCAAAGTAGGGCTTGCATAGCATCATTAACTCTTCCGGATAGAATTCGCGAACATGCATTTTGTCCTCCGGATGTTCGCTTGATCTTACCGGGGTGGTGACAACAAGATATCCTCCCGGTTTAAGCAATCTTTTAAGTTCACGCAGCATCAGGTCGGGGTGCTGCAGGTGCTCAATCACATCCGCCAGCACGATGTGGTCAAAATGATTGTCCGGAAAATTGAAGGTGTATCCTTCCGATATTTCGAACGTTCCCCTGAATTGATGGCGCTTGAACATTTCCCGGCAAAACCTGATGCCATCCTGTGAGGGTTCTACACCGGTGAGCTCACAACGGAAATTCTGATAGATGAGGCCACTGAGCGCACCGTCGCCGCACCCCACTTCGAGCACGTTCGAATCCTGGTTGATCCCCGTTCTTGTCAGCAGATGAATTACGACCTGGTACCTGCCCCTTAAAAAACTGTCAATTTTGAATACACTACCAAAATAATTTTGCCAATGGTAGGCGCCGCGCTTTCTGTACTTTTCAAATTCTATTTCTTCCTTCATGTTCTCGGGCATGGTGCCTTTTATTACCAATTTCTCAAATGTTCATAAACCTTGTGGATCGGCAATCCCATTACGTTAAAATAGGAACCTGCAATGCTTTTGATCACTACAATACTGTTTCCGTCCCCTGGTGTTGTTATTGTTTCTTCTATCAGATCTTCTCTCCTGATAGATCTTAGAAATATCAGCTCTTCATCCGAGCAGGGGTTCATTCCGGGCGGAAGACAATCCTGTGCGCCATATGATCCGGCCTTATCGTACGGTTTGAACTGATCGATATAGAACTCGATCTCCCGGCGGGATAATTTTTCAAAAGTTACGTCCGTGGTCTCATCAAAGTTTTCTTCCTTTTCTTTTGAAACAATGCTCACGCCCGTCATCACGCGGTGGGTGTTTCCTGATAACGCCGAAAGCATGGCAATCGCGTCGTTACGGTCCACAGGTTTGTTCAGGATCTGATCATCAAGAATGACAACGGTGTCTGCTGTGACGATGATCTGATCCTGCATTTTGGGTCGGAAATATTCGGCCTTGATGGCCGCCAGGTATCGCGCCACCTGATTGACGGGAAGCTCGGGAGGGAAAACCTCGTCTACTCCGGGCTTCTCGATGGTAAAGTCAAACCCCGTTGCCTTCATGAGGTATTGACGACGGGGAGAACTTGACGCCAGGATGAGCGATCTTTTCATCTTCATAATCAAAACGGGGAATAAACGGGTTCCTGAAACTCTTCTTCCTTGACGGACGTAAATAAAAATCCGCCGATGACCTTGGGATAGAAATACGTTGACTTCTGGGGCATGGTGTAGCCGCTTTTGCAGACTGCCTTCACGTCTTCGATCGAAATTTCATTGGTGATGATGGCCATCTGTGCCTCGCCCTGCATCACCTTCTTCAGGCAGTCGGCATAACTTCTGTCGAATTCAAGATGCTCCGACTGCCGTTGTACCCGGCCCGGGATTCCCAGCGCTTTTTCAATGATGAAGTAATGTAACACGGTAAGATCGAGTCGTTTCACGACTTCGGGAAAAGGCCAGCTTAATTTTTCAAATGCCTCTGGCTTCAATCTGACTTTATAGCAATTGTCCTTCATCATTAAGCCGAAGGCCCACGGTTTCCCCGCAATGATCTCATTCAGCGTATCACTGTCATCGACAGGTTTTATTGTGAAATCGTCCTTCAATTTATTGAGGAGGGTGCGCTCATCAAAGTCAGGAAGATTTTTGATGATCCTGTGCGTGGGCAGGATCTTCAGATCATCAGACTCCGTATTCGTGAGGTACATCAGGTGGTAATTGAAGCCTCTCCGTGTCTCGCCCGGAAATTTTCTGAGCATATGCTTTTTGTAGATCAACGATCCTTCATAGCGATGGTGCCCGTCAGCAAGGATGATGTTCTTTTCATGGATAACATCGATAAATTTGCGGATCACGGCGGCATCATGGATCCGCGCGAGCACATCGCGCACGCCCTGGTAGTCTTCTGTCTCCACCAGGGGATTCAGTATGGCTTCATCCATGTACGGTTCCAGCGCAAAATGAGGGTCCGTGTATAGCCCGTGGGTTGGACTGCCGTGAAGTTCGGTTTTCTCCAGGAGTTCAACGCGGTCATTGACAGCTTTGGGAATGGTGTTCTCGTGACGAAGAATGACCCGGTCTTTCCAGTCATAGGTTCTGATATGACAGACGAAACCTTTCCGGCAATAGGTCTTCGGATCACCCGCAAGCTTGAAGTACTGATAATAAACATAGATCGCGGGGAGAAGATCCTGCACGATCACTCCTTTTTGCTTCCATTCATCCAGGATCATGGCTGCACGTGTTGCAGGATCGGGCGGCTGGGGCACCGAAAGGTGAATGCTGTTGTATGGATTCAGATACAGGGCCTTGCGCTGTTTTTCCGACACGACATCAAAAAGCGGCGCGGTGAGCGTTTCAATATTCTTTGACAGGTCAGGATGATATCGCCAGGGTCGGATCGGTAGAATTTCAGCCATTCGGGGACCTGGTTTAAGATTTAAGATTTAAGATTCAAGATTCAAGATTTAAGATTCAAGATTTAAGATTCAAGATTCAAGATTTAAGATTCAAGATTCATTAGGGCTGATGCATCATGAGTGTGACTCAATTTTAAATTTTAAATTTTAAATCTTAAACTTTAAATTCTAAATCTTAAATCTTAAATCTTAAACTTCAGATTTTGAACTTTAAACTTCAGAGTCGCTTCATCTTCCACTGGCTGACAAATTGTTCTTGTTGCGCCGGCGGCTGATCCGTTTTGTGGTTTTCCTTCACCGTCACGGCGAGCAGGGCTGCAATAAGCGCTTCATCTTCCGTGGCAGGCTTCGCAAGCAGGGAAGGAG
>JBARAD010000252.1:0-9506 GCA_049791675.1 Chryseosolibacter sp. | reverse complement strand
GAATTGATCGAGGCGCCTTCTGTCCACACGGAAAACTTATCCGGGAAGAAAGGACCGGCTCCTTTCAGATCCTCAATTTTATTGACCACATCAGAGAAGTTTACGCCAACTGAATACTGGAAGCCGTTTTCCCTGTTACCGGCACCGTGGTAATTCACGGCAATTTCCCATCCGTTATTGGAGACCGCAGCTGCATTCTGTACAGGAGGGGTGACGCCAATGGTACGGGGAATGGGCAGGTTCAGAAGAATATCGTCCGTATACTTTCTGAAATACTCGGCGATAACCTCCAGGCGGTCATCCAAGAATCCCAGGTCCAAACCGATATTGCTCATCGTGGAAGTTTCCCAGGTAATATCGGGATTGCCGGCGGTCGTTACCGCGGCGCCGGGGACGAGGGTATTGTTAAATTGATAGCCCTGGCTGAGGTTGTAAGTGTTGAGGTACCTGTAAAGTCCGATACTTTGATTTCCCAACTGGCCCCAGGAAGCCCGCAGCCTCATGGTGTTCACGATGCCGTTGTCAGCCATGAAGTTCTCTTCCGAGATTCGCCACCCTGCGGAAAACGAAGGAAAAAGTCCCCATCTGTTGCCGTCACCGAACCTCGATGAGCCGTCATAGCGCACATTGGCCTGCAACATGTATTTGTCGTCGAAGGAGTAGTTGACCCGTCCGAAAAATGAACGCAGTCTCCATTCCTGCGAATAGCCAGCCGTTGTTTGATTGGCCGCATTTCCGGCACTCAGATCCCGGAGCTCATTGCTGAAGAAATTATCGCGCGATGCGGTGACCTCTTTGTAACGGTTGAAGATCTCCTCATAGCCTGCCATGCCTTCAATGGTGTGTTTGCTGAAGTTTTTGGAGTAGTTCAGATACAACCGCTGGCTTATCTCTTTCTGATTGCTTTTTGTTTCTGTCAGTTTTGACGTCGCAAACCATCCGGCGACGCCGATGGGCTGACCGGTCAGATAATGCCGCATGCCTCCGAGTCCGTCCATGAAGACAGCGCCATCGGTTCCGGTGGAGTTCATGGTAACGTTTCCTTCGAGCGATAAAGCGTCATTCAGGTTGTAAGCAAATCCCGCCTGAGCAACAATGTCATCGCTCACGCGACTCGTTTCACCATGTTTCACCATGGCACGTGGGTTCCATTGGCCGGAAACGAGATCATACGTTCCATCCGGGTACTCCATGACGATGGGCCTGTTTGTGTGCAGAAGTCCCTGAACGACCTGTTGCGCAGTATGTCCCGGGCCGTTGAAGTTCCTGTTCCTGTACATCAGGTTTGTCTTCAGTGTCAGTTTTTTGGAAACAAAAAGATCGGTATTGATTCGCATCGTGGCCTGCTGATTGTTAAAGTTCTGCAGGATACCATCGGTATCGGAATAGTTCAGGGATGCAAATACTTTTCCGGTTTCGCCGCCACTGGCAATAGACAAGGAATGACGTTGTTGCACCGCATTCTTATTAAAGATTCCTTTCTCCCAATCGGCAAAGGGGAACTGTAAAGGGTTCGTCCCGGCGGCGACATTCTGAATGTATTCATCGCTGTAAGTGGGACTGCCGCCCGCATTCACCTGCGCTTCATTTTCCAGTCTCAGCCACGTAACAGGATCGGTTTTTTCCGGAAAATAGGTGGGATTCTGAATGCCGACAAAAGTGTCATAGCTCACACTGGTGCCACTTTTGGCGCCGCGCTTGGTGGTAATCAGGATAACGCCATTCGCAGCGCGCGATCCATAGATCGAGGACGAGGCCGCATCTTTTAACACAGTAACGGATTCTATATTCTGCGGCTCGACCGTGCTGAGCGATTGCTCAATGCCATCGACGAGGACCAACGGGTTGGCATTATTCAACGTACCGACTCCCCGGATGCGTACCGTGAGATTCTCTTCTCCCGGCGCTCCACCGCCATGTTTGATGGACAGGCCCGGAGTCGTGCCCTGTAAGGCTGCCGCTGCGTTGGTCAAAGGACGCTGAGCGATAGCCTCACCGGTGATCGTGCTCACAGCACCCGTTACATTCGCCCTTTTTTGCGTGCCATAACCTACCACGACAACCTCATCAAGGGACTGGACATCCTCCTCCAACCGCACATCAATCGCCGATCTTCCATTGACCTGCACTTCCTGCGTGACGTATCCGATAAAGGAAAATACCAGCACCACATCTTCCCCGATCACAGACAAAGAATACTTTCCCTCTGCGTCTGTTGTCGTGCCATTGGTAGTTCCTTTAACGATAACATTTACGCCGGGAATCGGATTGCCTGCAGGATCATGCACGCTTCCGGAAATGTCTGCCAGGATCGCTTCTTCCTTTACCGGATCGCTCAGCCGCAATGACGAAGACTCCGCTATATCATTTTCCACTAAAATGATGTAGTCGTCGTTCTCCTGGACCTTGAATTCTATTGCCCGGGGAGTGAGGAGCTCAGCCAGTAATAAACCCAGCTGGTGTTGCGAGACATCGATGGAGATCCGCTCATTGACATTGATCCGCGCAGGGCTGTAAACAAATTTTACCTTGGCCGCCCTTTCAATTTCGGCGAGGGCCTGCACGAGGGATATATCCTCCACATCGAGCGTTACTTTCCTTTTCAGGATCTCCTGGGCGTGATTTTCAAACGCTATCGAAACGCCCGAGAAAATCATGGCTACTGTCATTTGTATCAATGTGACCTTCATAATATTAAACAGCAGGCCTGCTTTGTCTAACCGCTTCAGCGCAAGGCCGGGGCGATCAGGAACAACTCCAGGCAAATCATTGACTGTACATTTTTTTTGCATAAATTGATATGTTTTGTTGATTTCAGATTCGGAATTAGACAAAGCAGCCCTATGCTTTCCACTTTTCGAAGCGTAGGACAATCCAGCAGGGGTGCCACGAACACTCCTGCTTTCTTTTTACAGGTGGTTATATGCTATTCAATTTGTGCTCATGGTCGGATATGGTTTTGTTTAACATGGTTCTTTTTCACAAAAGCGTTGAATCTTCACGATCGCCACTGACCCCGGATAACGTTAGTCACATCCGGCCCCGCTCAGCGTGACCTCGTGATCGTTTATTTCATATTCAATTTCCAGACTTTGACTGATCATGTTTAAAGTCCGGTCTAATGATTGATCTGTAAAGTCTGCGGTAATGGTGCAGTTACTCAATCGCTCCTCCGTCAACGAAACCCGGACATCAAATTTTTCTTCTATCCTCCGGATGATCTCGTTCATCCGCGTGGCATTGAAGCGCATACTGTATTGCGTTCCCGCCGTTTTGGCGATCTTCTCGTTTTCCTTCACCACAACCTTTGTCATCCGGTTTTGGGCTGAATGGTAGACTGCTTTTTCGTTGGGAAGGACAATCAGACTGTCGCTGCGGCCTTTCGAATAAAGCGCCACCTTACCGGTCAGTACAAGAACCTCAATATCGTTCTCGCTGGATCTTATATTGAAACTTGTTCCCAGTACTTTGGCGGTCAGGCCGCCGCATTCAATGATAAAAGGACGATCGGGAGACTTGCTTACCTCGAATAGTGCCTCGCCTTTCAACTTCACCTTGCGATCTTTGTCATCGAATTTTTCAGGATAGAGAATGGAGCTATTGCCCTTCAGCCATACGATACTGCTATCGCTAAGAATTGTTTTTTTGCCCGCAGGGCCTGAGGATACCAACCCCGTTGCTGGGTTCTCTTCATCCACGTTCCTGGCCGTAAATTCCAAAAGCGTGTACGTGAGCACGGCAAGCACCAATACGGCGGCCGCTACGCGGTAGAGAATTCTGGCCCCCGCATTCAATTTTGCTTTGGCGGTATGGACGGGGCGGTCGGCCATTTTCGAGGAAAGAGTTTCCAGGATCCTGGTCCTCGTTTCTTCTTTCTCATTGGCGGAAAGTTCTTCAAACCGGTCCTTCCCGCTGCGATGGTCGAGCCATTTTTCAACGAGGGTAAGCTCTTCCCGCGTGGCGTGTCCTGAAAGACAGCGCTCAATAAGTCGTTTAAATTCTTTTTCGTCCATATTTCACCCACCCCGACCTTCCAACTGTTTTACTTGGTGGGGACCGGGGAAGGGATTTAATTTAAGATCAGTAACAAATCCGTACTTCTTAACATGAAGGAACTTTACTAGCCTTAAACACCCATAAAAAAATTATTTTTTTTTACGGCAAGGAAATAATCATACATTTAAGTAGCTCAACTCAGGTAAGGACAGGCGTCTGACCGCCCGGAACGATCCGGTTATGAAACGCCGGACAAGCCTGACGAACTTCTATAAATTGATTAACAACAGCGCAAATAAGACGATCCCGATGATCGCAATGAATTTGAAGGAACAATATCCAGATGGCGGCAGCTCCAGACGCGATGACGATTTGAAACTCGTCAGGCTAATGAAGAGCGGTAATACGCTTGCCTTTCAGAAAATATATGATTGCTACTGGAAACAACTGTTTGCCTATACGTACAACCGGCTGCACAGCCGGGAGGCCAGCGAGGAGGTTGTACAGGACGTGTTCTTTTCCCTTTGGGAAAAGCGTGAATCCATTGATATTACCTCCTCCCTGTCGGCCTATCTGTATGGAGCGACGAAGAACAGGTTGCTGAATGAGCTGCGCTCCGAAAAGGTCAGAAAAGCCTATGCTTCTGATTATGGCGCATTTATTGAACATCTGTATGACAACTCGAATGCTGAACATCAGGATGTGCGGGATCTTGAACATTCCGTTGAATTAAGGATCTCTGAATTGCCAAAACAATGTCAGTCCGTATTCAGATTGAGTCGTCAGGAGTATATTCCTAACAAGAATATTGCAGAAAGGTTAAATATTTCCACGAAAACAGTGGAAAATTATCTGACGCAAGCCCTGAAGCATATCAGAACCTCCCTGGGCGGATTCTGGCTGTTCTAGTGACTTGGATGATTCATCTGATTTTCTGCCGAAGGATGGGATCATGCGATCTCACGCCCGGGAGCATCACAAATTCTTTTTGGTGACCTTTGCGTGACTGTCCTTCACTTATTTTCCGGACGTCTTCTTTGGCTTTTCAAGTTCAACCTCGCTGGCCGTTTTGTCTATTCTCAGTCCCTGAAATACCGGATGGCGAACGCTGCCGTCTTCTGTAATTTCTGTGAACTTGACGTTGCAAACCAGCTCGGGTTCAACCCAGGTGATGTCTGGCGTTTCCTTGATAGGAACATCAAGCGGAGATGTCTTTCTGATGACCTTTTTTAGTTTCGCGTGAAGGTCCTTCAGGCTTTTTTCAGTGAAACCGGTTCCCACATTGCCGATCGATACAAGTTTTCCTTTCTTCTTAACAGCAATTAACAGTGAGCCAAAATATTGCCTTGAGCCCTTCGGATCGGTAAACCCGACAATGATCGCTTCCTGAGATTGAACATTCTTGATTTTCAGCCAGTCGGAAGTCCGTTTTCCAATGTGGTATTTGCTGTTCTTCTTTTTGGCGATCATGCCCTCGAGGTTCATTTTCTGCATTTTCCTGAACAGCATTTTTCCTTCGCTGTCGACATGGTCGCAGTATTTGATCACCTTTGATACAGGTAATAGCTTCCGGAGGATCTCTTTCCTTTCAATTAAAGGAAGATTCGCGAGAGACTTCCCTTCCAGTTCAATAATGTCGAATACCGAATATTGAATGGCATATTTATCCTTGTTCTGATAGTTCTGCAGTTTTTGAAAGTTGGGTTTTCCGTTTTCGTCGAACACCACGATCTCACCGTCGATGATTGCATTTTTTTTGATCGCTTTCAGTCCTTCAAATATTTTCGGATACGCTTTGTCGAAGGTGAGTCCGTTACGGGAGTATAGCTTGTTCCCGGATTTGCTGATCTCGGCAATGGCGCGATAGCCATCCCACTTTATTTCGAAAAGCCAATCGGGACTGTCGAAGGCGGGTTGGTCCGTCAGCTGGGCTTTCATGGGCTCAACGAACGATGACAGCTTACGCCCGCCTTCTATTTTGACATACTTCATTCCTGAAAGATAATAAAATAGGATAAAATGCGGCCGCGGAGGCGACTATTTCCCACCGGGCGCATAATCACCTCGCAGCAGTCTCCCATCGGCCGGAGTCCGTGTTGTCCGCCCTCGGATATTAGATTCCCGCATTCATTATCTTTAGGCCCGACACCAGAGGCTTTGCAAACACAAACACCATGAAAGACATCATTATCCGGAAAGCGACTTTGAGCGATCATGATTCGTTGCTTCGTTTTGAACAAGGGGTGATCCATGCGGAACGTCCATTCGATCCAACGTTGGGCGATGACCCGATCCATTATTACGACATCAAGGAAATGATCGCGGCGGAGCACATTCAGCTTTTGGTCGCACAGGCCGGGGATCAACTCATTGGCTGTGGGTACGCCCGGATGGAAGATGCCAAACCGTATTTGCGACACACGAAATTTGCCTATCTAGGATTTATGTACACCGAACCGAAATTCCGGGGGCAGGGGGTCAATCAAAAAATTATCGGCGCATTGAAGGACTGGTCTGTGTCGCGGGGAATAACTGAAATGCGCCTCGAGGTATATGCCGGGAATACGGCGGCACAAAAGGCCTATGTCAAAGCAGGTTTTGTCAGCCTCATGATTGAGATGCGGACAGCTTTGCCCGGTTGAAAGGCATACTGACAGTGCATTGGATCATTCTTACCCATTCATATTTGCGGGATGCAGGAAAAAGTTGACGACAGAATTGAAGGTGAAGGTTCAGCAGCTGATCACAGTGTTGAGCAGATCGCCGAGCATGCTCATAACCACGATCAGGGGGGAAAGAACGATCATGTGAAATGGATCAACAACGAATGGCATGCCGCCATGGCAAGTTTCATTTTGCTGGCAGCAGGGTTGTTCATGGATCTCTTCCTGGAGCACGGTTGGTTTTCCGGGGCGATCAGATGGGGTTGGTATGCTGTTGCGTATTTGCCTGTCGGGTTGCCAGTGGTCATCAAAGGCATCAGGCTGGCATTCCGGGGGGAGGTCTTTACTGAATTTCTGCTGATGGGAATTGCAACGATCGGCGCGTTTTACATTGGCGAATATCCTGAAGGCGTAGCCGTGATGCTTTTCTATGCAGTAGGTGAATTGTTTCAGGGTGCAGCCGTGATCCGGGCAAAAAGAAGTATTAAGGCCTTGCTGGATGTGCGTCCGGATACGGCATCGGTGTTCAGGGGAGGTGACTACCTTGCGATGGACCCGACGCAGGTGAAAATTGGTGAAGCGATCCGGATCAAAGCGGGAGAGCGGGTGCCTTTGGACGGCGTCATGTTGAGTGATGGAAGTTCCTTTAACACGGCTGCATTAACAGGCGAAAGCAAGCCTGTATCCATTGATAAAGGTGAAGCAGTTCTGGCAGGAATGATCAATGAAGGCAAGGTTGTTGAAGTCAAAGTCACCAGGCTTTTTAATGACAGTTCGCTGGCCAGGATATTGACCCTCGTTCAAAATGCGCAGGGCCGTAAAGCAAAGACCGAACTGTTCATCCGCAGGTTTGCCCGGGTGTATACACCCATTGTGGTCTATCTGGCAATAGGCTTAACGTTGATCCCCTATTTCTTTGTTGACCAGTACGACTTTAACGAATGGTTGTATCGGGCGTTGATATTTCTGGTGATATCTTGTCCATGCGCACTGGTGGTTGCGATTCCCCTTGGGTATTTCGGGGGTATCGGTGCAGGTTCACGGAACGGTATCCTCTTTAAGGGATCCAGCTATCTCGATCGGATGACCAGGGTGGATACGGTGGTTATGGATAAGACCGGGACGCTGACCAAAGGCGTGTTTAAGGTTCAGCAGGTTGTCAGTAAAGGGATGGAGGAGAAATTATGGCTTCCGTTGGTGGCGGCAATGGAGGCGCAGTCAACGCATCCTGTTGCGAAGGCGGTGATGGATCATGTGAAGAATCCGGAGAAATGCGAAGTTCAGGCCCATGAGGAGCTCAAAGGACTTGGGCTGAAAGGTGTTGTGAACGGTAAGGAGGTCCTGGCAGGAAATGCAAAGTTGTTAAGGAAGTTTAACATTGCTGTTCCGGAGGACCTGTTAAACAATGATGACACCATGGTCATCGTGGCTGTTGATGGAAAATTAGCAGGGTACTTAACCATTGCTGACGAAATTAAGGTAGACGCACAATCGGCAATCCAACAGCTGCATTCACTGAACATCAAGACCGTCATGCTCAGCGGTGACAAGCAGGCAGTGGTCGATCAAGTTGCCGGAGCGTTGAACATAGATCAGGCGTATGGCGACCTTCTTCCGGAAGACAAGGTTGCGAAAGTGGAGGCGATCCTGCAGGGAAAGAAAGGGGCGCTTGCATTCGTGGGTGATGGCATCAATGACGCTCCGGTGCTTGCCATCAGCGATGTCGGGATCGCGATGGGTGGATTGGGTAGCGATGCCGCAATTGAAACGGCGGATGTCGTCATACAGACCGATCAGCCGGCAAAAATTGTGACCGCTATCAATATCGGCAAAGCAACCAATGCTATCGTCTGGCAGAACATTGCGCTGGCATTCGGCGTGAAAGTAGTTGTTATGGCTTTAGGAGCCTGGGGTGTAGCATCCATGTGGGAGGCGGTGTTTGCCGATGTCGGGGTCGCATTGCTCGCAATATTAAACGCCGTCAGGATCCAGCGAATGAAGTTTTGAAAGATGAGCATATTGATCAACCAGGAATTCCTTTCCTTGCCAAGAAGGCGCAAGCGGAAACAATCATAAAGTCTTCCCGGGTCTGAATAAAAAAAGGTTTTTCTTACCGTCTAAGCGATATTTCCAATCTATTCAATAAATATATTGAATAATTGAACCAAATCACCTGGTTTATCCGTTAATTGTCTGACATGGAAAAACTGCAGAAAAGGGCATTTAAAGACAAGGTATATGGTGAATTGGCCACGCTCACCCGGTCCCTGGGGAATCCTCACCGCCTGGAGATCATTGAATTGCTGGCGCAGGCGGAGTTTTCGGTTGAGCAGATAGCCGAACAGACCAATCTTTCCATTGCAAATGCTTCACAGCATTTACAGGTATTGAAGACCGCGCAGGTTGTGGACACCCATCGCAGCGGAAATTTTATTTATTACCGGTTGGCGAACGCCGATGTTTTCAGGGCGTGGAAAGCCCTTCGCGCACTGGGCGTTGAAAGAAATGCAAACATCGGGAAAGTGGTCACTGAATTCCGGAAATCGAAATTTGATGGCGGGTCCGTAACAATCGCGGACCTGACCAGGAAGATCAAATCCGGAAAGGTTACCATCCTTGATGTGCGTCCTGAATACGAGTTCAATAAAGGGCATATCGCCCATGCTGTTTCCATTCCGATTGATCAGCTGAGCAAACGTCTGAAAGAACTCCCGAAACGTTCGGAGGTGGTGGCTTATTGTCGCGGACCGTTTTGTGTCTTTGCCGACGAAGCAGTTGCTATTTTATCCAAAGCCGGTTATAAAGCCACCCGTCTGGAAGAAGGTTATCCTGACTGGTCCGTGATGG
>JBARAD010000251.1:0-11614 GCA_049791675.1 Chryseosolibacter sp. | reverse complement strand
GAACTCGATCCTCAAAGGGTGAATGTCAACGGTGGCGCCGTTGCTTTAGGCCATCCGTTAGGCGCTTCGGGTGCGCGGATCATGACCACACTCATCCATATCCTGAAGCAGCAAAACGCAACGATCGGGGTGGCCGGCATCTGCAACGGCGGCGGTGGTGCCTCTGCCATTGTCCTGGAGAAACGCTAGGCAAGAAACCAGCAACATTCACTCATTCCTGGCGTTATGAGAGGGTTCTCTTACTTGCACCATCGTCCTTTTATGAATAGGTTCTGTATTGTCCTCCTGACGCTTCTCCCCTTTTGCCTTCACGCGCAAAAAGTCGTTCGCACCTATTACGATCCCCAAAAGGAAAAAATTCAGGAACAATATCAGGTACAGGCCGACAACGAAACCCTTGCAGGGAAATACCAGCGATTTTATGAGAATGGCAATGTGATGCTCGAAGGCAATTTCGAGGACGGGGAAAAATCCGGCCTGTTCACAGAATTTCACGAGAACGGAAAAACCGCCCGAAAGATAACGTACGTCAATGGCATGCGCCATGGGCTTGTGGAGGTGTTCGACGAAGACGGTCAATCCGTCCAGAAGGCATTCTATCAGAACGACATTCTTTCAGACAGCATCCGGATGTTCTTTGCCAGCGGTGCGCTGAAGAAAGAAACGTATTTCGTCAAAGGCAGGCCGGAGGGCATGGTCAGGGAATACCACTCCAATGGAAAAGTAAAGAAAGAGTTCACGTACAGGAAGGGAAAGCCCAACGGCGTTGCGCGCACATTTTACGAGAACGGAAAGATCGAGACTGAGGCCAACTATGAGGAGGGAGTCATGATGGGCTACTATAAAACCTTTTATGATGATGGCCAGCTCCAGACACTTTCCACCATGGCTGCGGGGACAAAGAACGGTGCGTATAAATCCTATGACCGCGAAGGAAAACTCATCCTGGAAGGTAACTTCCTGAACGGTCAACTTCACGGGGACAATGTCGGCTACTATCCCACCGGGGCGGTTCAGCATCGGTTTACCTACAAGGAGGGTAAAAAGGTGGGTACGAATTATGAATATTTTCCCGACGGAAAGATCCTGACAAAAGAGGTGGGATCGAACAATGGAAGTGAACTCACACGATACACCTACGATGAAAACCAGGTGCTGGAATCAGAAAAGAAATTCAGGGACGAAAAACCTCACGGCACGTGGACGTACTATTTTCCCGGGACAAAGGATCCCAGGATCAAAGAAAGCTATGAAGCGGGTAAGCTGACGGGAACCCGGTATACCTATCATGGCAATGGCAAGACTGCGAAAGAGGAATCGTACAAGTTCGACCTGCTGGCCGGCCCCGTCAAAACATTTTATGAAAACGGCCAGTTGCAATCTGCCGGCGAGTATCGCAACAGCCGGAAGCATGGCTTGTTCATCGCCTATTACCCGGATGGCAAGATACGGGAGCAGGGAGAATATGTGGCTGACAAAAAACACAAGACCTGGACAGAATACGACGAGCAGGGGAAAGTTAAAAATACGTTGGTGTACCGTGCGGGTATCCTGATCCAGCCGAAATAAGCGTGCTCAGGATCCACGGGACGCCAAAAAGATTTTAAAGTTCATGTTATAAACCGTTAATTTGAAGCTTGATCCTTTTGACATGCAAGCTATCAAGGAAACGAATTTCAACTTCCCCGGACAGACTGGTTTCTACAGTGGTAAAGTAAGGGATGTATATTACTTCGGTGACTACATGGCGTTGGTTGCCACGGACCGCATCTCCGCTTTCGACGTGATCCTTCCGCGCGCGATTCCCGATAAGGGAAGGGTTCTGAACCAGATCGCTGCGCTCAATCTGGAGGCAACAAAAGATCTGGTCCCTAACTGGGTGCTGGAAACCCCGGACCCCAACGTTACGATCGGCTTTAAGTGCGATCCCTTTCCTGTGGAGATGGTTGTGCGCGGCTACCTTGCCGGCCACGCATGGCGTGAATACAAAGCCGGCAAAAGAAGCGTCTGCGGCGTTTCCCTTCCGGAGGGGTTAAAGGAAAATGATCCCCTGCCCCATCCCATCATTACACCGACCACCAAGGCAAAAGTTGGCCATGATGAAGACATCTCAAGGGAGGAAATACTCCGCCGCGGACTCGTGAGCGCTGCGGATTATGGCGTGCTCGAAGATTACACACTGAAGCTTTTCCGCAAGGGAACGGAACTTGCGGCCGCCCGCGGACTGGTGCTGGTGGATACCAAATACGAGTTCGGGAAACACAACGGAAAGGTGTACCTGATCGATGAAGTGCATACCCCGGATTCCTCCCGCTATTTCTACCGCGAGGGATATGAAACCCGGCAAAAGGCAGGTGAACCTCAAAAGCAGCTATCGAAGGAGTTTGTTCGCCAATGGCTTATTGAAAACGGTTTTCAGGGCAAGGACGGCCAGCGCGTACCCGAGATGACCGAGGAGGTTGTAGGCTCAATATCAGCCCGTTATAAGGAGCTTTTCCAGCAAATGACCGGCAAACCCCTGGCGGAAATAGACTACGACGCAATTCTTCCCCGCATCCACGGAAGCATCATTAATTCAATAAATTCACTTAACTTGCAATCCATTAAAAAGCAATAATACCGTACTATTGCAGAATCGTTAAGCCCAGCAGCGCCATGAAATATACCATTGACAAGCAGGATAAGTATAGTTTGTTACGCCTCCACGAAGAAAAACTGGATTCGAGTGTAGCGCCCAATTTGAAATCCGAACTGATTACCTTGCATGCCGAAGGTGTTAGAAACATTATCCTTGACCTTTCCGAGGTGAAATACACCGACTCATCCGGCCTCAGTGCATTGCTGGTGGGTAACAGGATCGTACAGGAAGATGGCGGGATATTTATCCTCTCGAGCCTGTCTGAGCATACCTCTAAACTCATCAAGATCTCCCAGCTCGACAGCGTGCTCAATATCCTCAACAAAGTTGAAGAAGCCATTGACGCCGTGTTCATGCACGAAATTGAGAAGGACCTGAAGAACAGCGAAGGAGGCTGATACAAGTTGGTCTATTGACCGGCCTTCGCTTCACGCCGCAACTTTCCAGTCTCCGGCGGGCGCAGGAATTCTGCACTGTGGTCTGTGGTCCGTGGTCCGTGGACTGTGGCCCTTGATCCGTGGTCCGTTCAAAATAACCTGCACATCGACTGCCGGATTGTCAACTGCACAAATTAATTTTGGCGTCGTGAGTTTCAACATCACCATTCTGGGATCAAGCGGGGCATTGCCGGCGTATGGCAGATTCCCTTCTTCTCAATTGATCGAGATCGAGAACCGCTATTTCATGGTGGATTGCGGCGAGGGCGCGCAAATGCAGCTGATGAAATTTCAGGCGAACCTGCATCGCATCAACCACATCTTTATTTCGCACCTGCATGGTGATCATTACCTGGGTTTAATGGGATTGATCTTTACCATGCACCTGATGCGCCGTACCAATGACCTTCACCTCTACAGCCATCGGGGGCTGGATGAAATTATTACCACGCAACTAAAATACTCAAGGTCTGTCCCTTCCTTCAAGATCATCTTTCACCCGCTGACGAAGGGTGTGCAGGAAACGATCTATGAAGACGAAGCGCTGACCGTCGAGACAATTCCGCTGATCCATAAATTGACCTGCTCGGGATTTTTGTTCAGGGAGAAGATGAAGCCACGACGGGTCGACAAAACAAAATTACCGGAAGGCCTGCGTCTCCAGCAGATTGCCAATCTGAAAAAAGGACATGACGTAGTCGACACCAACGGCGACATTCTTTACACGAACGAAGAACTCACGCTTCCTCCGAGAAAGTCGAGAAGCTACGCTTATTGTTCGGACACCGCGTATGATGAAAGTATTGTGGAGATGGTCCGTGGCGTAGACATATTATATCACGAAGCAACGTTCGGTCTCGACGAACAGATCAAGGCAAATGAAACATTGCACAGCACGGCAGCGCAGGCAGCGATGCTCGCGAAAAAAGCCGAGGTCAGTAAATTACTGATCGGCCATTTTTCGGCGCGTTACAAAGACCTGGCCCCGCTCGCCGAAGAAGCAATGAATATTTTTAGACCCGTGGCGCTGGCAATTGAGGGCGAATCGTTCCGCATTCAAGATTAATCCGCTATTTTTAAAGATGCAATCAATCCTGGAGCAGAAAAGAAACAGACTATTTGTTATTCTTTCAGGCATCTTCATCACCAATGCCCTGCTGGCGGAGATCATCGGCGTGAAGATCTTTTCCGCTGAGTCCACGGTAGGGTTACAGCCCGCCCAAATCGGTATACTGGGTTTTGTCATGGACTTTAACCTCACCGCGGGTGCGCTTATCTGGCCCGTGGTATTCATTACGACCGACCTGATCAACGAGTATTTCGGAAAGCCCGGAGTAAAACGGATCAGCTACCTGACGGCCCTCCTGATTCTGTACGCTTTTGTGGTGATCTTTATGGCCATCCAATTGCCGCCGGCGGGCTGGTGGGCGCAGCGGACGGATGCGGACGGGACGGTTTTCAATATGGATCTGGCGTTCAACAGCGTTCTGGGCCAGGGCCTCCGCATTATCGCAGGATCGCTCACCGCTTTTCTGGTCGCCCAGCTTGTGGATGTTTACATTTTCCAGAAACTGCGCAGGGTCACGGGAAACCGCTGGCTCTGGCTGCGCGCAACGGGGTCAACACTGGTTTCCCAGCTCGTCGACAGCTTTGTTGTGCTCTTCATTGCGTTCTATGGCATTTTCTCCAACGACCAGATCATCGCCATCGGCATTACCAACTACATCTACAAGTTCTCGGTAGCCATCCTCCTGACGCCCGTCATTTACCTCGGACACTATCTGATCGACCATTATCTTGGAAAGGAAAATGCATCGAAAATTTCAGAGAACGCGGCGAAGGAGAGTGATGGATTTTTTTGACCCCATCCCACCTCTAAATCCCCGGAAGGGGGCTTTTTGTTCCTGCGGAACGCCGGATGTTGTCGCAGATGATGGCGGTGGCAATGGCGGCGTTCAGCGATTCGGCGCGCCCATAGCGCGGGATGGTAATCTTCTCGGTAACGAGGGGCTGAACAGTCGCGGAAATCCCATGGGCTTCACTTCCGATGACGATAAAACCTCCGGTTGAAAAGTTGACAGCGTGCACGTCGCGTCCCGACAGGAAGGCGCCATAAACCGGAAGGTTGCAATCAGAAAGGTACGCTGTAAGTTCAGTATAGAAGATCTGAACCCGTGTAAAGGATCCCATGGTCGCACTGATGACCTTCGGATTGTAGAAATCGGCGGTTTCCTGTGAGCAGATGATCTTCTGGATTCCATACCAGTCGGCCGTTCGAATGATGGTACCCAGGTTTCCGGGATCCCGGATATCATCAAGCACAAGGGCAAATTCGCCAGGCCTGGGGATCACCGAAACATTGGGTTTTAGTCGCGCAACGGCCAGGGCTGAACGGTTCGTCTGAAACTCCCCCAAACCATCCAGCTCGTTTTCACGCACTTCAATCACTTCGCCCGTAACAGGTGTTTTTATCCCGGAAAGGAATTCCGCGGTACCCAGCAGGATAGCGGTTTCAAAATCCGAATCCAGCAATTCATGCACGCTTTTTGCGCCTTCTATGAGAAAACATTGCTCCTGTTTTCGGTATTTCTTTACTTGCAGGGATTTGATAAACTTTATCGTGGCTTTTGATAGCATTCTGAACACTTGATCTCGAAAATTAGATATTTTCTTTTAATACTGACTCCCATTCTTCTCTCGGGTTGTCTGGGGACGAAGCATCTCAAGGAAAATCAAAAACTTCTTATACAGCAGGGCATTAAAGCGCCTCCCAATATCAATGAGGAGGAGCTGCGTGCCCTGTACGCCCAGCGCCCGAACCGCAGGTTTCTGTCCCTGCCCGCCATCTATCACCTGGCTGCCATCTACTATGCGGGTCTGAAGCGCTATGACCGGGAAAAATTCGTCCGGAAAAAAGAAGCGGTGGAACAAAAGTTTGACAGGAAGATCGCCAGCACCACCTCGCAGCGCAGGATCAACAACCTTCAGTTCCGGCGGCAAAAGAAGATCGATAAATACAATTCGCGCATCGAAAAGGGGAATCTTTTCATGCAGTGGGGCGAGCCTGTCTCCGTTTACGACAGCGCCCTGATCAACATTACAATTAACCGGTTCAAGAATTACCTGTTTTCCGAGGGGTACTTCCAGAATGAAGTCACGGCGAAGGTTGCGTCACGCGGAAAATTCGTCAGGGTGAATTACCAGGTTGCAGTCGGTCCTCCCTATATGGTTGACAGCATTTTTTACAGGATTTCCGATTCCACCGTGCGTGCGCTGCTCATACGCAGCGAGAGATTGAGGGTGATCAAAAAAGGCGAGCGCTACCGCGAAGAGAATTTCACCCAGGAACGTGAACGGATCGACCTTTACCTGAAAGACAATGGATACTATGACTTCAGTCGTCAGTATGTTGACTTCGACATTGATACCAGCATGCTCGACAACAGGAAGGTGGCTGTGATGATCACGGTTCGCGATCCTGCGCGGCGCGGATACCATCGTCAGTTTGTTGTCGACTCGGTGCGCTTCACCACCGATGCAGGCGTCAGTATGCCGGGCGTAGAGCGCCAGCGCCGAACGTACCGCGACGTGCAATATTCGTATTACAAGGATCAGTACAATCTCAAGATATTAAGTCAACGCGTTTTTCTCGCACCCGATAACTTGTATTCCCGCACAAAGACATTTGAAACGCAGCGACAGCTGGCGAACCTCGATGCCTTTAAGTTCGTGAACATAAACTACGATTCATCGGGCGGAAAATTTATCGCGAACATATTCACCAGCGCGCTCGACCGCTATGAATGGTCTAACGAAGTCGGCGTGAATGTAACGGAGGGGTATCCCGGTCCTTTTTACAACCTCAACTTTAAGAAAAGGAATCTCTTCGGCGGTTTGGAGAATTTTGAATTGAACGGAAGGATCGGTATCGAGGGCGTTGCTTCCGCAACCAGAGAACTGAACGTGTACAAAAGCACGGAGGCGGGTGTCAATGCTTCCATTACGTTTCCGCAATTCCTCTGGCCCTTCCGCAACGCCACCCAGATCCGGCTGGGTAAATACAATCCCAAGACAAGACTCAGTGTCGGATATAACTACACTGACAGGCCCGAATACAGGCGGACCAGTACGACTTTTTCCAACACGTACACATGGCAAAACCAGCGCACCACACAATTCTCGCTCGCGCTCACCAACATCAGCTTGATCAATTCCGAGATCAAATCACAGGTGTTCAAAGATCAGCTCGACAGCCTGGACCAGGAAGGAAACTATAACCTTGCCCGCTCTTTCGAGCCGTCGTTCGTCAGCAGCATGATCTTCAGCATCACCTGGAACAAGAATTACGGCACGTTCGACAGGAACGCGGTATTTATCCGTGCGCAATTTGAGCCGGGAGGAACAACGCTGAACTTCATCGACCCGGAGATCATCACCAAGCAGGGGTTGCAGCATTTCAAGTACCTGCGCTTCAACTTTGACTTCCGCCAGATACGCGTGCTGAGTTCATGGGCTACGTTCGCCTACCGCCTCAACGCAGGCGTGGCCTATTCCTATGGATCAGACAGATCGCTCCCCTATGAAAAATACTATTTCGCAGGCGGTAGCAACAGCATCCGCGCCTGGCGCCCCCGCAGGCTGGGGTTGGGATCCGTTGCCCCCAAACTCACCACGGAAACATCCGCCGACGCGAACCCGGTAGACGACGGGTTATTCAACTATCAGCTGGAAAAGCCCGGCGAGATCCTCTTTGAAGGAAGCATGGAACTGCGCAGCAAATTGTTCGGCTTTGTGGGTGGAGCTGTTTTTGTCGACGCCGGCAACGTGTGGCTGTTCAGTCAGCAGACCAAGGAAAATCCCGATACGGGTGAACGTGAACCGGTGGCGGGAAATTCACAATTCCGTCTCGGCTCCTTCTACAAGGAGCTGGGTATCGGCACCGGGTTCGGCCTGCGCTTTGATTTTACCTTCCTCGTGCTGCGCTTTGATGTCGGGTTAAAAGTCTATGATCCGGGGCGCCCGGAAGGCGACCGTTTTGTGCTCGACAAGGTGCGTTTCTTCAAGCCTTTCGCCACGCCTGTCGGCGATGGGACGTACACGAATTACAAGGAGCCGGTCATCTATAACATCGGAATCGGGTATCCTTTCTAATGTGTTAAGGTGTTAATATGTTAATGTTAGTAGTGGAGTAGCTGGGAGAGTTCGTGTTTCACTTTCGCTGGGTTGGGGAGCATCATGTGTTCGAGGGCGACATTCAACGGTACGGCTGGCAGATTTGCTGCACCGAGAAGATGCACCGGCGCGTCGAGATCCTTGAAACATTCCCGGGAAATTCGTCCCGCCAGCGATTCGGCAAATGAATTCAACAAGGGTTCTTCTGTGAGCACAAGAACACGGTTGTGTTTTTTCACGGCAGCAACTATGGCTTCCCAATCGATGGGATTCAGCGTGCGCAGGTCTATGATTTCGATCCGGCCCGCGAATTCCTTTGACGCTTCCCTGGCCCAGTATACGCCCATACCATAGGTAATGACCACCGCACTTTCGCCTGCGCGGACGCTGTCATCGGAAGCGTGCTGGACCACGTTTGCTTTTCCTAACGGGATGATGTAGTCCGCATCAGGTTCCGGCATTTTCGCCTCGGAGGTACCGGGTACCTTAGACCAGTACAAGCCCTTGTGTTCAAGCAGGACGACGGGATTCGGATCGTAGAACGAGGCCTTCAGCAGTCCCTTCATGTCGGCAGCATTCGACGGGTAAACGACTTTGATACCGCGGATGGTAAGCAACGTCGATTCGATGCTCGCGGAATGGTAGGGACCCCCGCCGCCATAGGCGCCGACGGGCACGCGTATGAGGGATTGCACCGGAAACTTTCCCTCCGACAAAAAACAGCTTTTGGCAAGTTCCACTACCAGCTGGTTGATGCCGGGCCAGATATAATCGGCAAACTGGATCTCGACGATCGGTTTCGCTCCGACGGCCGACATCCCGGCCGTTGATCCGATGATATAGGCTTCCTGTATCGGCGTATTGAAGATACGATCATCACCATATTTCTCCGCAAGGGTGGCCGCCTCGCGGAATACACCACCCAACCTCCGCCCTACATCCTGCCCATAGAATAAGGCTTCCGGGTGTTCCCGCAAGAGATCATCCACGGCATGCAGTGCGGCGTCGACCATGATCACCTTCTCCGCATTTGCGGGAGAGCGCAACCCTTTTTCTTCCGTCACCGGCGTCGCCGCAAACTCATGACTGATGAACGTTCTGACGTCGGGCTCCGGTGCGGCTACGGCGCGCTGAAAATCTTCTTCCGCTTTCTTTTGCGCCCGCAGTTCAATTTGCTGCAATGTATCTTTCGACGCACCGGCCTCCAAGAGCACATCCCGGAGCCTGATGTGCGGATCCGACTTTTGATGGACTTCCAGGTCCTCGCGATACCATTCCTTTCGGACGCCCGAAGTGTGATGGCCGAGCAGGGGACATTTTGCATGCACGAGGATGGGATGTCGTTTCTTTCTGACGTAGTCGATCGCCTTTTTCATTCCCAGATAAGCATCGATGAAGTCGGCGCCGTCAACCGACATGCGCTCAAGTCCCTTGAAACCACCTGCATATTCGTATGCATCCATGGCGCGCATTTCCTTCCCGGTGGCGGAGATACCCCAGTCGTTGTCCTGCACGAGATAGAGGATCGGCAGTTTTTTGAGCACGGCCATCTGGAAAGCTTCGGCCACCTCTCCTTCTGTCACCGAGCCGTCGCCAAGAGAACACAGTACAATCGGCTTCGCATCATTTTTTATGTTGAGCAATCCCCTGCCTTCCAGGTACGCGATACCCTGTGCCATGCCCGTCGCGGGAATCGCCTGCATGCCCGTGGCTGCGCTTTGATGCGGAATGGTAGGAAACCCAGGACGTTTGAGGGAAGGGTGGCCGTAATACGATCGGCCTCCTGAAAAAGGATCATCGCGTTTGGCGATGAGTTGCAGCATGAGTTCATAAGGTTCAAGTCCGATGCCGAGCAACATGGACTCATCGCGGTAATAAAGCGACGCATAATCGGAAGGTGTCAGCTGAAGCCCTGCTGCCAACTGGATGGCCTCATGCCCGCGTGAAGTGCTGTGCACATAGCGACACACTTCGCGGTTTTCGTCGTACAGTTCCGCCATTCGTTTTGCTGTGCACATCAGGCCGTAGGCCTTCAGCAAGATGTCCGTACCAACGTCAATCTTCAGTCCCGGGATCGCTGCTTTTGAGTTTGGTTCCACCGCCATGATCGTGAGTTTTGTCTCTTTTAAATATAAAGATTCCCCGAAGGACTTGCCAGAATTTTTGCCGGTCCCCCTTTGCCCCTTTGCATCTTTGGCGGATATTTGTTTGACCATGAGAACACCGACGAAGGAAGAAATACGCGATTGGTTCAGAACACTTCAAACCGACATCTGTGCGCAGCTGGAGCAGGCGGATGAACAAGGAAAGTTCATCAGCGACGTATGGGAGCGACCCGGTGGCGGCGGCGGGATATCCAGGGTGCTCACCGGCGGAAAGATCATTGAAAAGGGTGGCGTGAACTTCTCCGAAGTATGGGGCAAGACGCCACAGCCAACGGTGAAACTGCTGAACCTTCCGCTATCGGATCATGGCGAAGTTCCCGAGTTCTTTGCCACCGGCGTGTCAATTGTATTGCACCCTTCCAACCCGATGGTACCCATCATCCACATGAATGTACGTTACTTCGAGATCCAACCGCTGGGGCAGGCGCAAAGTGAGACCTGGTGGTTTGGGGGCGGCATAGACCTCACACCGCATTATGTGGATGAAGCGGACGCCCGTTATTTCCATCAGCAACTCAAGAAGGCTTGTGACCAGCACCATCCCTCCTTCTATCCGGAATTCAAGAAATGGGCTGACGATTATTTCTTTATCAGACACCGCCATGAAACGCGGGGCGTAGGCGGAATATTTTTCGATTACCTGAAGGGTGAAAACGGATTCACAAAAGAATCACGGTTCGCCTTTGTGAAAGATGTCGGCAACTGCTTCGCGCCGGTGTACACGCATCTTATGAAGAAGAACCACCTCCTTCCCTTCAACGAACAACAAAAGCAATGGCAGTATCTTCGCCGTGGACGTTACGTGGAATTCAATCTTGTCTGGGATCGCGGAACGAAGTTCGGACTGGAAACCGATGGAAGAACAGAATCCATCCTCATGAGCCTGCCTCCGCAGGCGAACTGGGAATACAATCATCACCCCCTCCCGGGATCGCCTGAAGAAAGAACATTGTCGCTCCTGAAAAAAGATATCGACTGGGTGTAGCCATGAACACACCCACGCACATCCTACACACACCCGGCGCTCGGGCATTAGGCATTAGGCATTAGGCATCAGGCATCAGGGATTAGTGATTAGTCCTACTCTGTCATGTTATCCGATTATCAAAACCCTGAAGGGGTTCAATTTGATTAGCCCTGGGTTTCAACCCAGGGTTAAATGGAGAGCGTAAACAGTTTGCCCCAGGAAAGTCCTTTCCACG
>JBARAD010000250.1:0-2681 GCA_049791675.1 Chryseosolibacter sp. | reverse complement strand
GCTTCTGGATGCTATTTCAATGGCCGCTTGAAAGGCACCGCGCGATTGTTGCGAAAAGTCGCAGGGAACAAGTATGTTTTTCATGACTGTTTTTTATCTAATCTATGGACTGCCCAGGTGTATTTGGAATGACCGGCATTACCGTGGCTGATGATTTATATCATGATTTTCCTGTCTGTTAAAAATCATTTGAATGGCGTGATAACCATCATATTGAAGGCTTGTTGCAGCGCATAAATTGCGCTACGTGAAAAGTCCCCGAAGGGACCGTGTGATAAACATCTAAAAAGTAAATTATGGAACTGCTGACCTTTCCGAAAAATGAATACCTGCTTGACGCAAGTCTGGAGGATTTACACACCCAGAGCCAGGAATGGATAAAAGAAATTGACTTCTGGACCGATGAGATAACATTTTTTTATAAGCTCCTTCACAAGAAGGAGACAGCCAATGTTTTTCCGGCCAGGGAGCTGGCTGAAATCGAGAAGACTTTAATCAGGATCAATGGCGAGGATATGACGAGGCTCCGCACGGAAGTCATGGCCCATGAGCGCTTATTATCATCGGTGGTCCGGTCGACTTCTTTGACCGATGAGCAGTCGTATCGGGAATCGCATCGCAAGCTCTATCGTGAAATGTTCAGGCTCAATGAGCTGATCCGGGTTTTCAAGAGAAGTGTCTTTTCGTTTTACAGCGAAACGTAACGGGTTTTAATTGGCATGGTTATGGGAAAAATAATTGAATTCGATATCGAGGCACGAAGAAAGTTAAAGGATGGAATGAATGCCCTCGCCCGGTCGGTGGTGATTACACTTGGTCCTAAAGGACGGACCGTAATTTTTGAGAAGTCAAATGGGGACCCTCAGGTTTGCAATGATGGTGTCACCGTGGCCAAGCAGATTGAGCTTGACGATCCGATTGAAGATCTCGGTGCAAAGATGCTCCGGCAGGCTGCGGTGAAAACGTCCGAGAGCGCAGGTGATGGCACCACTACTGCGACCCTTCTCGCACAGGCAATGGTGAATATCGGATTGAAGCGTATCGAAGCAGGTTTGAATCCGATGGAGGTAAGGCGTGGTATCAGCCGTGCTGTAAGGATAGTTGTGGATCATATGAAGAAGCAATCCATCACCCTGGGCGAGGACCCATCTAAAATCGAGCAGGTGGCAACGATCTCAGCCAACAACGACCTTGAGATCGGGAAGCTAATTGCAGAAGCGATCGGTAAGGCTGGTAAAGAAAGTGTTATCACCATTGAAGAGGCAAAGGGCATGGATACTTCCATTGAAGTCGTTGAAGGTTTGCGTTTTGACCGCGGATATCTGTCGCCATACTTTGTGACGGAACCGGAAAAGATGAAAGTTGTATTTGAAAAACCATTTATCCTGATCCATGACAGGAAGATCTCCGGTATCAAGGATCTTCTTCCATTGCTGGAGAAGGTTTCGCAGGCAGGGTCTCCACTGTTGATTATTGCAGATGATGTGGAGACGGATATTCTCGCAACCCTCGTGGTGAATAATCTGCGCGGCGTGCTGAAGGTGGCTGCTGTGAAGGCTCCGGGTTTCGGCGACCGTCGTAAAGATCTCCTCGAGGATATCGCCATCCTGACGGGAGGAACAGTGATATCAGAAGAAAAGGGATCCAAGCTCGAGAAAGCCGAGCTCACCGACCTGGGCCGTTGTGAGAAGATCCTCATTGATAAGGACAATACAACGATTATCAACGGTGCGGGTGACCCGGACAATATCGGTATCCGTGTCCGTCAGTTGCACGCGGAAATGGAAAATAGCACTTCGGATTATGATAAGGAAAAGTTTCAGGAACGCCTGGCAAAGCTGACCGGTGGCGTCGCGATCATTTATGTGGGCGCGGCCACAGAAGTGGAGATGCTTGAAAAAAAGGATAGGGTAGAGGATGCGTTGAATGCTACGCGTGCCGCCAGGGAAGAGGGCATCATTCCCGGAGGCGGAATTACATTTTTACAAGCTATTCCTGAACTGGAATCCGTGGTCCCTGAAAATGAAGAGGAGAAAATAGGGATCTACGTTGTTCAGAAGTCTCTTGAAGAACCCATCAGGCAGTTGGCATTGAATGCAGGGCTTGACCCCAATGAGATCCTGCAGCGGTTGAAGGATGGCAAGGCAGGATACGGATTCAATTTTAAAACTGAAAAGTTTGAGGATCTGCTTGCGGCGGGCGTTATTGACCCTACCAAAGTGGGGCGGTTGGCCCTGGAGAATGCCGCATCGGTAGCCATGATGATGCTCACCACAGAATGTGTGATTGCGAAAAGCAGGGAAAAGGAAAAAGAACCGGCTGCGGCGTTGGCTTCGTTGTGACCCTGCTTCTATGCTGAGTATGATTTGTACGGCCGTCGCCGGATCAAACAATCCTTCTTTGACGGCTGTAAGGGCGGAAGCATGATCGATGATGCTTACACAGGATAGAACAGACCTGCTTGGGCGATGGTATTGCATGCAGCCTCAATCCCGGGTCAACAATCTCAGGAACACGCTGGCGGCGAAGGCGGCTACTGACAGCATGCCGAGAATCACCAATACTTTACTGAGGCTGCCATGCGCTATGGTTGCAAAGTAAAAGCATGCCAGGCCTAAGGCGAGGGTGAGTCTGATCATGAATCCACCCTTTAGAAAAGCATTATTCATGGCGTATCCCTG
>JBARAD010000249.1:0-9791 GCA_049791675.1 Chryseosolibacter sp. | reverse complement strand
GTTGTAATCAAATGAATATCCTGGATTAAACTTTTTGTAGAACGACGCAAGTGTTGCAAGCGTCTCGGTTTCTTTGCCGGCTTCCATCCTGACCATGACTTTTCTTACCTGGTCAGGTGTGATGCGGAAGAAGAATGGTTTTACCTCCTCATGCAGTGATGTGAAGTGAAAATCTTTCGTCACGCCGATGATCGTGTAGTCATTACCCCAGAGATTGAACCTTTCACCAATGGGATCTTCCAGGCCCATCACCCGGATGGCGGTTTCGTTCAGGATGATTGCGGAACTGTCCGAAGGAAAATTGCGGGAGAAGGATCTTCCTTCCTTCATCCGGAGATCCAGCAGCTCGATCATGTCATAGTATATCCCGAGATGTTCGAACTGGATGATCTTGTCGGGATCCTTTCCTTTCCAGTCAAATGAACCGGTTGTAAAGCTCGTTTGTCCCGCCACACTTCCCCACATGGCTGAGGCGTTGACAACTCCGGGTAGGTCCTTTAATCCGTCAAGAAATGTCTCAACGTCTGGCGATCCGTTTCCTTCGAGCTTGAAATAGATAATATGTTCTTTATTGTATCCGAGATGCTTGGTCTGAACATAATGAAGCTGTTGGTATATCACCCAGACGGAGACAATGAAGATGATCGAAAGCGTGAACTGGAAGATGACAAGTCCCGTTCTGGCCCACTGCCCGCCGGATTGAAGTGTGAATCTGCCCTTCAGGACAATCGCAGGATTAAACCGTGAAAGATACAACGCAGGGTATGCACCTGCCAGCACCCCAGTGAATAACGTGATGGCAGAGAGGGCGAGCATCAGCGGGCCATCGAATGGTAATGCGAGATTTTTTCCGGTGATGACATTGAATTGCGGCAAGAACAGGTCAACGACGAGCAGCGCCAGTGCCATGGATAGGAAAGCCATTACGAGCGATTCCATGAGATACTGCATCATCAATGTCTTGCGGGGCGCGCCCATCGCTTTCTTCACGCCTACCTCCTTCATCCTCAGGGATGCCTTGGCAGTCGCAAGGTTCATGAAGTTGATACAGGCAATGACAACAATGAATACCGCGATCGCTGAAAAAAGTTTTACATAGGTGATCCGGCCGCCGACGAGTTTTCCGTTCTCGTATTTTCCGTATAAATAATTTTCGGAATATGGTTTCGCAAAAATGGTCAGGTTAGTGCCGGGATCCCGCGCTTTAATGAAGTCTTCGATCTTGGCGTTGAATGTGTCGAGGTTCGTTTTCTCTTTCAGAAGTAAATAGGTGATCGCATTGTGATTACCCCAGGAGAGACTACCGTCTTCACGCATAAGCTGCTCGGACACTTCCCACGACAACAGAAAATCGAATTGAAGTGATGAACTGGATGGAACGTTCTGAAAGACACCTGAAACAAGAACTTCTTCACTGTAGTCCAGAACTTGCCATTTGATCATTTTTCCGATGATGTTTTCCGTCGTGTTAAACAACGCCAGGGCTGCATCTTCGGACAGGACAATTGATTTTTTGTCTGCGAGCACCTGATCCGCGTCGCCATGAATGAGTGGATACGAAAACATATTGAAAAATTCTTCTCCGGCGAACTGTCCAGGGACCGTTATGTTTTTATCGGGAACCGACAATGTAAGTCCGTCGCCGATGCCGGAGGAACCCACGGCGTATTCAATCTCGGGATATTCGGCCGGCATTTCATCAGGAAGCTGGCCCGGTCCGTATCCGAGCGTAACAATTTCGTCAGGTCGGTTCTGATTTGTCATCACCTGAACGATCCGGTTGCGATGCTTATGGAATTTGTCCACCGCAAGTTCGTCTGCAACCCACAGATAGATAAGTATGGCGCATGCAAGTCCGGTCGACAATCCGATCAGGTTGATCAGGAATGTTGACCTGAAGCGGTTGAAGTTGCGGATGATCATCAGTAGGGTGTGGCGGAGCATTGTTTGTTGGTTAATGAGTCAGTCGTTCTAATTTGTTTTTGGTTATTGGTTCCTGGATTGTCCTCATTTCAGCGGAGCCCCCATTACCTATCTGCCTTTTTTTCTTTATAAACTTTTCAAACTTCTTAAACTTCTATTTACCTATTTACCCTTTTACCCATTTCAGTGCCACATTAAAAGCCCGTTTTTTAAACCATTTTCCCTTAATTTAACATAGGCGTCGTAAAACTGTCCATCCATAGAAAACAAACTGTCCATGAATGGACAGTTTTTATGGATTTTCAAATCGGTCTTGATACCTTTAAAAGGACGACGACACAACTCTGCAATGGCAAAATCTTCCGGCAATATCCTCATAGTTGACGACGACGAATTCGTTCTGCTTTCAATCAAGGTCTTGCTGGAGCCACATTTTCAATCCGTCAGAACTACCAACAACCCGGAGCGCATCCCGGCCCTCTTCGACCGCGAACAGATCGATGTTGTTGTGCTGGACATGAACTTCAGGCAGGGCGATACTTCCGGAAATCAGGGTCTGTTCTGGCTGAGAAAAATACTCAGCATCAGTCCGGAGACGCAAGTCATCCTGCTGACTGCGTATGCCGATATTCATGTGGCCGTTGAATCCATTAAAGAAGGGGCGCTGGATTTCATTGTCAAGCCCTGGCAGAATGATAAACTGCTGTCAACGGTAAAGACGGCCAACCTTGTGAGCCAGGAAAAGAAGAAGGTAAAGCATCTCAAATCTCAGCAGAAAACGCTTGTCTCTGCTTTGGAGAGAAATTACGAACCGCTGATCGGTCAGTCGTCAGGGATGGAAGCCATCCGGGCGGCTATCGATAAAGTCGCACCCACAGATGCCGACGTATTGATCCTCGGCGCGAACGGCACGGGAAAGGAAGTGATCGCTTACGAGATCCATCGGCGGTCCAAAAGAGCAGATGGTATCTTTATGGTGGTGGATGTTGGCTCCCTCACGGAAAGTCTGTTTGAAAGCGAAATGTTCGGCCATCGCAAAGGCGCCTTTACGGATGCGAAGGATGACCGGGCCGGAAGATTCGAAGCCGCGGCAGGGGGGACGTTGCTCCTCGACGAGATCGGAAATCTCTCCCTTTCCCTGCAGGCGAAACTGCTGACCGTTCTTCAAAACAGAAAGATCGTCCGACTGGGTACCAACGAGCCGGTCGCGGTGGATGTCCGGATCATCTGTGCTACAAACGGCAACCTCATGGCTATGGTACGGGAAGGAAAATTCAGGGAAGATCTGCTGTATCGCATCAACACGGTCGAGATCGCGGTACCTCCCTTGTTTGAAAGACCGGAGGACATTCCCCTGATCGCGGATCACTTCCTGCGGAAATTCAGTCAGAAATACCAGAAGACATACCTTACTATCGCGAAAGAATCGATTGCGTATCTTCAGAAATATTCTTGGCCTGGAAATATACGCGAACTGCAGCATGCGCTTGAAAGGGCTGTCATCATGTGTGAGGGGGAGGGGCTTCAGCCGGGCGATTTCGGAGCGCTGGAAAAACAGGTGGCCGGTGATTTTATGTTCGACCGCCTCAACCTTGAGAAGCTGGAGGAATGGGCCGTCCGCCGGGCCCTGGCGAAGCATGGAGGCAATGTAAGCCAGGCCGCCGAAGAACTTGGATTGTCACGCGGTGCACTGTATCGGCGAATGGAACAATATGGTATTTAAGAACTTCCGGTTTCAGGTAATTGTCCGGGTGCTCCTGCTCGCATTGATGATCATTGCGCTGGCGTGGTGTCTGGTGTCTGGCTTTTACCTGCGCAGCGTATACGCCGCGGCTGCCGTTGTTGCGATCGTCGTGGAGTTCATCTGGTACGTCGACCGTTTCAACCGGGATGTGAAATCTTTCCTGGTGAGTCTCGTCCAGCGGGATTTTACCACGCATTATCAATCCAAAGGCCTCAGCAAAAGTTTTGATGAACTGTACGAAACGCTGAACAGTATATCGGAAGTTTTTAAGACCATCAGCGCTGAAAAGGAAACGCAGTTTCGTTTCCTGGAAATGCTCGTCGAACATTTGCGCGTAGGGATCCTCAGTGTAGACGATGCCGGGAAGATCAGACTTGTCAACCAGGCGTTGAAAGACCTTCTGAGAACAGAGGTCGTGTTCAGCCTGCATTCACTCGAATCTTCTTATCCGGTACTCGTCAGTGCCATAAACGCAATTCACAGCGGCGAAACCCAACTGGTGAAACTGCGTGTTCATGACGAGCTGCTGCAACTCTCAATCCATGCGTCCGAGTTCAGACTTGAAGATAAATACCACAAGCTTGTATCCATCCAAAATATCCGGAGCGAACTTGATGCGCGTGAAATGGAGGCGTGGCAGAAACTGATTCGTGTACTGACGCACGAGATCATGAACTCGGTTTCTCCTGTTATATCCTTAAGCGAAACCATGCACGGGCTGGTCCTGCAGCACCGCGATCCATTGACACATACGGATCCGGATCTTTACAATACACTGGATAAAGGGCTGGATGCGATCAGGGTGCGCACGGGGGGACTTTATCAATTTACCCAGTCATACCGCCGGCTGACGGGCATCCCCCAACTTTCGCTGAGAGAAACGAACCTCCGTGATATCGTTGACAGGGTCAGTATGCTACTGGGAAGCAGGATGCAGCAGCGCGGGATCTTGTTTAAGGTTCGCGATGTGGACGTGCCGCTGATGGTCGACCCTGACCTGATGGAGCATGTACTGATCAACCTTCTGCTGAACGCCATGGATGCGCTGGCGGAAACAAGTCAACCCTGTATCGAGGTCCGCGCGTTCCGTGATGGCAAGGGAAGTGTCTTCCTTTCTGTCAGCGATAACGGCGAAGGGATCGATGAAGCCACGGCGGAGAAGATATTTATACCCTTCTTCACTACGCGGAAGAATGGATCGGGCATCGGACTGGCGCTCACCCGGCAGATCCTTCAGTTGCACCGCGCCGACATTCGCTTTACCAGTGTGAAGGGCAAGGGAACGGAGTTCCTGGTCGCATTTTAATTTTTCTTCGTCACGTCCGGAGACGAAACATGCTGTCCGTCAAAAGGATCTTTACATTTCCGGTTTTTGTGTCTAAACTAGCAAGATCAAAATGTTACAATGAAAAATTTATCCCGCTCCTCAATCGCTTGTTTATTCATCATGCTCGTCTGCGGCGCTTTTCGCCAGGACCCTGACGCGTCAGGATATCGTAAAAAGCAGACGCTGAGGATCCTGTGTTACAACATTCATCACGCGTCACCTCCTTCCACGCCGGAGAAGATTGACCTCGATGCGATCGCCAGGGTCATCATCGATCAGAAGCCAGACCTGGTCGCCTTGCAGGAAGTAGATGTCTTTACGGGGCGCTCAGGTCCATACCATCAGGCAGAGGAGCTGGGAAAAAAAGCCGGACTGAAATCGTATTTCTTCAAAGCCATCGATCACGACGGTGGCGCGTATGGCGTTGCCATTCTTTCAAGATATCCGGTGATTGAAACGAACCGGTATCCGTTGCCCACGAAAGAAGGAACCGGTGGCGAGCCCCGGGTATTGGGAACCGCTACCATCCAGCTGCCCGGAAAGCAGGCGCTGGTATTTGCGTGTACCCACCTCGATGCGCAGCGCGATTCCGTAAACCGGCAGCTGCAGATCGACGCGATCGCAAAGGTCCTGGGTGACACGGACCTTCCCGTCATCATTGCCGGGGATTTCAATGCTGCGCCCGGAAGTCAGGTGATCCGCACGCTGGACGGAAGTTTCAAACGCACCTGCGATCCGTGTGACTTTACCATCCCGGTTGAAAAGCCCCGCAAGGCGATTGACTTTATTGCGTTCTCGCCTTCCGGAACCTTTGAGGTCAAAAAACATCAGGTCATCCCCGAGCGCTATGCGTCCGATCATCTCCCGGTCTTTGCTGTCCTGGAAGTAGAACGCTGATAATACCCCGGTACGCACTAACAACTCAGCCACTATCTTTTCTTTACCACCATCAACAGCAGATATGAACAAATTTACTTTGAAGATCGGGCTATTCAGCATCGGACTGGATGCTTACTGGCCCCAGTTCGAAGGTCTGGCGGAAAGGCTGAAGAACTTCAGCCATATCGTTGAGACGAAACTGGGAAGTTATGGTGCGGAAGTGGTGAACCTGGGGATGGTGGATACCCCGCAAAAAGCGGTAGACGCGGGTCATCGCGCCCGACAGGCGGATGTGGATATTATTTTTCTCTATGTCACGACCTACGCCTTGTCGTCAACGGTACTGCCTGTTGTCCAACGCGCGAGGGTCCCGGTCGTGGTGTTGAACCTGGTTCCGACGGAAGCGATCGACTACCAAAACTTCAACGCGTTAAAGGACCGAACACAAATGACGGGAGCATGGCTTGCGTATTGCTCACCTTGTCCGGTGCCGGAGATCGCCAACGTCCTGAAGAAAGCCGGCATCCCGTTCTTCCAGGTCACGGGGCTCCTTGAAGGAGATACCCAAACATGGAACGAGATCCGGGAATGGGTGGAAGCGGCGCGCGTAGCCCATACGATGAGCCATAACCGGCTTGGGCTCATGGGAAATTATTACGGTGGCATGCTCGATATTTATTCCGACCTCACGCTGCACTGTGCAACCTTTGGCGGGCACATGGAAATCATCGAGGTAGACGAGTTGTCTGCGCTGAAGGAACAGGTTCGGAATGAAACAGTCGAAGCACGCATGCGAGATTTCCGCGACTTGTTTGACGTTCAGCCCGATTGCCCGTCCGACGAACTGCGGCGGGCGGCCCGCACATCCGTAGCGCTCGATGACCTTGTCGAAAGGCATGCGCTTGGATCACTTGCGTATTACCATAAGGGTACAGGAAACCCCGCGAATGAAGATACCATGAGTTCCATTATACTTGGTAACTCCCTGCTGACAGCGAGGAATATTCCCGTCGCAGGGGAGTACGAAGTAAAAAATGCGCAGGCGATGAAGATCATGGACACTTTTGGCGCGGGAGGGTCGTTTACAGAATACTATGCGATCGACTACAGGGAAGACGTTGTGTTGATGGGCCACGATGGACCAGGCCATATCGCCATTGCACAAGGCAAAACCAAAGTACGACCGCTGGCGGTGTATCATGGGAAAGTCGGAAAAGGACTGTCAGTGGAGATGTCTGTCAGACATGGTCCGGTGACATTGCTTTCGGTAGTCGAACAGGATGGCGCGATCAGTTTGCTTTGTGCGGAAGGAGAATCTGTTCCGGGTCCGATACTGGAGATCGGCAACACCAACAGCAGGTATAAATTCCGGCCGGGCGCGCGGCGATTTGTTGAATCGTGGAATGCCAACGGCCCCGCCCATCATTGTGCGGTCGGAATCGGACACATTGGTTCGAAAATAGAGAAACTGAGCGCGCTGCTGAATATTCGTTTTGTGAAGATTTGTTAACGGAAAAGCAGCCCCGGCCTCAAAAAGGTCCGTGTTTAATTTCAGGTACTTTATTTGCGGCAGCCTGATCACGCTGCGCACCGCGGTTGAATGGCTGGCAAAAAATAGATCAGGATCGTTCAGGACAGACGATCGTAATCCAATAAGATTTACGCCGCTGCAACCAAGTGCAAAGTGTTTACGTCTAAATACCAATGTAACCATTGAAGATTTCTTCGGTATCTAATGTAAAACGCCGTGGACAGGGGTAAAAAGAATGTACGTATCACCGATCAGGAACTTGCGTTATTGGAAGTTATCAATAGCCTCGGCCCCTGTACATCCGAGAAAGTACACGAAGCCGCCGACACAAGATTTGAGTACCTCTATGTGATGCGTTCGCTGCATGGCCTTGTGGAAAAAGGATTTCTTCAGCGGGTGATCATCAATCAAAAACAGTTCTACAAAACCTCCCGGAACTACAACTACATTAAAAGCTTTTTAAATCATCTGAATTCGTGAGGATGGCAACTCAGTTTTCATCCATAGAATAGATTGCGCCGAAAGCAGGCACGGGGCGGAGTGCATCTTACAATGAGTATGGCAAGCTGAATGGTTATACCGTGCTTGCCAGGAGAATCAATCAGAATTTGAATGTCACCAGCGAGGGGCTCAGCCTATGATCAGCGCCCACAGTGAAATGATGATGATCACCGCCATGATGATCAGATTTTCTTTAAACCGGGTATGGACATTCTGTCTTTTGTGTGATCGGGTTCTCGTTGCCATCGGTTTGTGGTTTAGGTCAATACTGTTAATCGCTCAGGAAGCTTAAAAGTAACCTCAAGGGTTACTTTAAATATAGGGACGAAATGGATATATCCACAGCGCAATAGTATTTGGCATGTAACAACGGTAGGCCTGATAGCTGCGCCTGCTGATGTTTTCAACAGCTTGCCCAAAAATCTTACATGTTCCCGCGAAGTGCTATCCCATCCATGGTCTGAAACAAGCTTCTTTATCAGCAGAGGGAAGGCATCCTGGTCACAAAAAACATCATAACCTTACACTTGCAGGCTAACCTGCCCGCGTCAATCGCGAGCAGCGGGTTTCAGCACAAGAACGAAGAGATCAGGATGTTGCAAAAGGACAATGGGCCATGGATGCCACCGCGCGGGCTCGGTTTCAGGAAGGATATGGTTGCCTATCTCCGGGATTGTCCCGAAGTGGCCGGTTTAATTCGAACGAAGAGGGGAGTGTTAAGACGTGTAAACGCTAGCATGTAACTCCACGCACGATTAAAATCTCATATCCGCGTATGCGCTCTTTCATCTGCCCGCCCGGCAAGTTATCTGCTTGCACCTGCATTGAGTGAACGGACCTTATGTCTGTTAATCGTTCTTTGATTGATTACAGGAATGTAAAAGATTATATTCCTTAATACCCATCAAATCCAAATCCTTATGAAAAAACTAATCAACACCAGCTGTTGTATCCTGCTTTTTTCGGTCTGGTCCGTTGCGCAGGATGTACCTACCCGTTTTGCGGTATTTGAAGACAACGTGAAGCCCTCGATGGATGTTCAATTCAAGGAAGCCTTGAAGAAACTGAAAACGGCCTGTGAAGAAAATAAGATAACCTCCTTCTCGTGGACGTCAGTTGTCTTCGATGACAACTCATACCATCACCTGGTCCCGATCAAAGGGATGAGAGACCTTGATGAGAAGAACATGATGGCTGAGCTGGAAGGTAAAATGGGAAAGGAAGCGCTCTCCGCTATCTTCAGAGATCTTGGCAAATGCGTTGACGCGCAAAGTTCCTCGGTGGTTTCATATCTTCCGGACCTGTCATATCAGGCTTCTCCCGCCGCTGACGAAACTTTCAGAGACCTCCTGTTCTGGCAGGTGCTGCCTGAAAAAGAAATGGAAGCAGAGGGCATCGCCATGGAATGGAAAAAATTGCACGAAAGCAAGAATGCTCCGAATGGATATGCCGCTTACAGGGTTGACTTCGGACGGGAGCCCGGCTATGTATTTGTATCCTGGGGAAAGGATGAAGCCGATCATGCCACCAAGGCCATGAAGAACAATGAAGCATTGGGTGAAGAAGGAAAGAACCTCTGGTCAAAAACAATGCTGATCACCAAAAGCTACCGGTCAAGACGCGCCTGGGTATTACCCGAATATAGTTTTCAGGCAGAAATGACCACAGCCCAGAAGTAAACCGCTGCACACCTATCATGGAGACGGGCTTCCGATGACATGCATTGGTTTCGGATGTCCGCCTTCCTGATCTTTACGGATCCCGCCGGTAACCGATCCTGTCCAATTCCCTGTTTCAGCATCTCCGAAAGCCCGCCTTTCTTCAGAATTTTTTTCTTTCCTGACCGACCAGTTCGTCTGGCTTGTATGGATCTCCTTGTTTCCGCT